>CALXJI010000012.1 GCA_944388585.1 uncultured Clostridia bacterium | reverse complement strand
GTGGCCGCCGCCTCCGTCAACATCGTGGCCAAGAACCCCAACGACTGGTCCAAGGGCATGGTGCTGTGTATCATCGTGGAGTTCTACGCCATCCTGTCCCTGCTGATCTCCTTCCTGATGATCATGTTCGGCTTCTAAGAAGCAGAAAGGCGTATTATGGACGGAATTGAAAAAATCACCGGGCGCATCGCCGAGGATGCCGGGCGGGAGGTCGACGGTATCCTGACCGAGGCCCGCCGCCAGGCCGACGAGATCACCGCCCGGTATGAGGCCCAGGCCAAGCGGGAGAGCGAGGAGATCCTCGCCCGGGGCCGGCGCAACGCCGAGGAGCGGGTGGAGCGGCTGGCCAGCGTGGCCCAGCTGGACGCCCGCAAGCTGGAACTGGCCGCCAAGCAGGAGATGCTGGCGAAGGCCTACGACCTGGCTCTGGAGAAGCTGCTGCAGCTGCCCGAGAAGGAGTACGTAGCCCTGCTGGCCGACCTGGCGGTCAAGGCCTCCTCCACCAAGAAGGAGGCGGTGATCTTCTCCCAGAAGGACCGCACCCGCTACGGCAAGGCGGTGGTCACCCAGGCCAATGAGAAGCTGGGGGACGGCCGGCTGACCCTGTCCGAGCAGACACGGCCCATCAAAGGGGGCCTCATTCTCAGCGACGGGGACGTGGAGGTCAACTGTACCTTTGAGACCCTGGTGCGCCTCCAGCGGGGCGAGATGGACCGGGAGGTCGCCAAGGTGCTCTTTGACTGATGCGCTCCTTGCAAGTAAGGAGGCAATGGTTTGACTAAGATCAGAGACACGGATTACCTCACCATATCCGCCCGTATCCGGGCCATGGAGACCCGTCTGCTGACCCGGGAGCGGATGGAGCGGATGCTGGAGGCCCGCACCGACGAGGAGGCCGCCAAGGTCCTGGCCGAGTGCGGCTATGGGGAGCTGTCCGCCCTCACCCACGGGGCGCTGGACGAGATGCTCTCCGCCGCCCGGGGGGCTCTGTACAAGGAGCTGAAGGGGGCGGTGCCTCAGAAGGGGTTGGTAGAGGTATTCCAGATGAAATACGACTACCACAACGCCAAGACCCTCATCAAGGCGGCGGCGGTGGGCACTGAGGCCGACCGGCTGCTGATGGAGGGGGGGCGCTGGACCGCCGCCCAGATCAAGGACGCCTTCCAGCGGGACAGCCTGCGGGACTTCACCGACCCCTTCCGGCAGGCCGTCACCCAGGCCCGGGAGCTGCTCAATGGCGGCGGCGATCCCCAGCTGGCCGACTTCGTGCTGGACCGGGCCTATTTTGAGGAAATGCGCGCGGCGGCCCAGACCACCGGCAGTTCCTTCCTCCAGGGCTATGTCAGGCTGCTCATCGACGCCACCAACCTGCGCTCCGCCGTCCGGGCCGCCCGGATGGGCAAGGGGAGCGACTTCCTGAGCCAGGTGCTCCTGCCCGGCGGCAACGTGGAGGTACACACCCTGACCGACCGCAAGGGGGCCGACCTGGCCACGGTGTTCCGGGCGGGCCCCCTCAGCGAGGCGGCCGCCGCCGGGGCGGCCCTCACCGCCCCCGGCAGCGGGGAGCTCACCGGCTTTGAGCGCATGTGCGACGACGCGGTGATGCACTACCTGGCCCAGGCCCGCCGGATCCCCTTCGGGGAGCAGGCGGTGATCGGCTACCTGTATGCCAGGGAGAGCGAGTTTACCGCCATCCGCACCATTCTGTCCGGCCGCATGGCGGGGCTGGACGCGGATACCATCCGGGAAAGGCTGCGTGAAGCCTATGTCTAATTATCGTATCGCGGTACTGGGGGACAAGGACAGCGTCCTGGGCTTCAAGGCCCTGGGTCTGGACGTGTTTCCCGCCGAAAACGTGGAGGAGGCCAAGCGGACCCTCCACGAGCTGGCCAAGGAAAATTACGCGGTGATCTATCTCACCGAGCAGTATGCCGCCGGCATGGGGCCGGAGATCGCCCGGTACAAGGACGAACTGACTCCTGCCATCATCCTCATCCCCGGCAAGGACGGCTCTCTGGGCATCGGCATGGCCAATGTGAAGAGCGCCGTGGAGCGCGCCGTGGGCGCGGATATTCTGTAAGCGGAACCATATTCAAATTCAAACCTGAAAGAAGGTTGAAACATTGAGCGGAAAAATCGTGAAAGTCTCCGGCCCGCTGGTGGTGGCCACCGGACTGACCGACGCCAACATGGCCGACGTGGTCCGCGTGGGCGAGCAGCGCCTGATCGGTGAGATCCTCACCATGAACGGCGACGCCGCCTCCATCCAGGTGTATGAGGAGACCTCCGGCCTGGGCCCCGGCGCGGTGGTGGAGACCACCGGCGCCCCCCTGTCCGTGGAGCTGGGCCCCGGCATCATTGAGAACATCTACGATGGTATCCAGCGGCCTCTGGAGGAGATCATGAAAAAGACCGGGGGCAACAACCTGCCCCGCGGCGTGGAAGTGCCCGCCCTGGACCGCCAGAAGAAATGGGAGTTCAAGGCCGTTGCCAAGCCCGGCGACAAGGTGGCCGGCGGCGACGTGATCGGCACCGTCCAGGAGACCAGCGTGGTGCTCCACAAGATCATGATTCCCCCCACCATGAGCGGCACCATCCAGTCCATCCAGTCCGGCTCCTTCACCGTGCTGGACACCGTTGCCGTCCTGGTGGACGACAAGGGGGAGAAGCACGAGCTGACCATGGTGCAGAAGTGGCCCGTCCGTGTGGGCCGCCCCTATAAGCATAAGTATCCCCCCCGCAAGCCGCTGCTGTCCGGCCAGCGGATCGTGGACGCCATGTTCCCCGTGGCCAAGGGCGGCACCGCCGCCATCCCCGGCCCCTTCGGCTCCGGCAAGACCGTCATGCAGCACCAGCTGGCCAAGTGGTCCGACGTGGATATCGTCATCTACATCGGCTGCGGCGAGCGGGGCAACGAGATGACCGACGTTCTGCGGGAGTTCCCCGAGCTGGTTGACCCCCGTACCGGCGAGTCCCTGATGAAGCGGACGGTGCTCATCGCCAACACCTCCGACATGCCCGTGGCCGCCCGTGAGGCGTCCATCTACACCGGCATCACCATCGCCGAGTACTTCCGGGACATGGGCTACGACGTGGCCGTCATCGCCGACTCCACCTCCCGCTGGGCCGAGGCTCTGCGTGAGATGTCCGGCCGTCTGGAAGAGATGCCCGGCGAGGAAGG
>CALXJI010000011.1 GCA_944388585.1 uncultured Clostridia bacterium | reverse complement strand
AAATTGTAATTTATCTTTCTATTTCATCTTGTTCTATGCTTGTGCCAATTTCATTTATTTCTTGACTTTCATCTGATTTTATTCTTTGGGGTTGAGAATAATTAGTTTGTATATTATTTGTCTTTCTTATACCTAATGCATTATCTAATTCTGCTATCATAACAGATGGATTTAATAAAGAATCTTCACAATGTCCTTTACCTTGAAAGCATTTTATTTTAGAGTTAGGATAATTTCTTCTGATATACTCTGCTGTTTTCTTTGCTAGTAATTCATTTATTTTAGTACCATAATAGTAATAAACTTCTGTATTTGGAGTATCTATATTACTTGGCAATTTATAACTTCCAATTTGCCTTATATAGTTAATAATTGTTGTATCAGACATATTGTCCATCATTGCTAAAAAAACATCTAATTTATCTTTAGGAATAATAGAATTAACTGCTTGTGTAATAACCCTTTTATCTCTTGCTTGTGTTTTATGAGTAAGCATAAGATACTGTTTTGTCATCATTAAAGTCATTAGCTTATTATAAGAAATTAAAGGCGAACTTTCTAAAATAACTTTATCAATATATAATTTTTTATTTTGCCAAATTTGAGATGTTAGAACACCACCCATAGACATTCCATAAATAGCAAACACATTATTTCCATAACGAGAAATAACATAATCTTCAATATCTTTTGCACTTTCTTCAAAGGAATTAAAATCTTCTTTCATGTTGGGATTATGTCCTTGTAATATAGGAACTATAATATGATAGTCCTTTTTATAATGTTCAATATATTTTTCCCAAATTTGATATGGTGTTTCAAATCCGTGTATTAAAATTATTTTATCTTTTTCTTTATTTCCAAATTCTAATATTTCCATTATATCTTCTCCTAATTCTAACAACAAATTACTATCTTATGTTCTCATTATATAATAAAGAGTAGATAATTTCAACTATATTACCTACTCTACTTATTGTAATTTATATAAAACTTTTTTTCAAACCTTTTTTAAATACTAAAATTGCTTTTGCTGTTCCTGTAATTGACATAGTAACTAGCTCATAACCATCTTGTAACATTTCATTTGCTTTTTCTTCTACTTTTTGTGCCATATCATCTGCCTTTGGTGAATACTCTATAACAACTGTTTTATACATTTTTCCACCTCCTAATCTATCACAAATTGTAATTTAATATCTAATTATATAGTAAATGACATACACCCAACTCATTAATCCATGAACAATTGCCCAACCAACTGAATGCCAATTTACATAACTGATAACCATTGCTAACGCACTTCCAAAAGTAATACCAGTTTTAACTGTTTTTGTTATTGTGTCATTTTTCTTATTCATAATTGACCTCCTCAACAAATTACTATTTATCATCTTAATTTTACCAGTAATTTTTACAAGAATATTATATCATTTTATTCTATTTTTTTATATAGTTCTACAAAAATTATTTTTATTTATCTGGACGGAGATATTTGTTTTTCATATCAACTATTAGTTCATCTAATTTATCCATATTTCCATTGAAATTTAATAATAATTCATATATAATATTCTTAGAAAGAGAACATAGTTCGTAACTTGTATGCTATTCGCTCCAACTATTTTTTTGACCTTTTTACCAGCTTAGAGCCTCTAAGAAAAAGAGACACTAGACTGGTATTTTTGTGCTTTAATCAACAATAATTTTATACTTTCAGGCACTTCTAAATCAATATTATATTTTCTTTTAAAATGTACTTTTGTATTATTCTTACTGTATGTATACTTACAAGTGCATATACTTTTTTGTTATTTTCAATTTTTAATAATCTCAATTCTATTAGTTTTTTGCCTACATCTGGTTTGATTTTTTTTAATAATCTTTTTATTCTTTTTTCTTTTAATTTCTTTAATAATTTCATTTTTTATCTCTAAGTATATTATTTATAAGTTTTAACATAAAGTGTTTAATTTTTATTAAATTTAATTAAAATTTTATAAAAATAGTATATAAAAATAGATAAACAATAACTATTTATTGATTTTTACTTATGTAATATGTATAATTATAAAAGTGGAGGAGTATATGGAAAAATACATAAATAACAAGAAAAGTGATAATAATTTTTTTAAAATATTGATGATTATATTAATTAGCTTTATTAGTATATTTATAATTATTGAAAAAGTTCTTAATCATTTTAATATGAGCTTTAGATTTTGGTTTCAGTGTTTAATTTTTTGTATATTTTTAATTGGAATTATTTTATGTATAATAAAAATTTATATAAAAAAAGAGAAAGTAAAAAATATATTAAAAAAGGTATGTATATTTTTTCTATTTTTATTAATACCTGCTATAATTTTTGGACAATATATATTATTTTTTATCTTAGTTTTTGCTAATTATTATAATTTAAATATAGAAGAATATACAATTGATACGGAATATGGAAAAAAAGTAGTATATGTACAACATTTTTTTGATACAAAAGTGAAAGTTCATGACTATTATAATCAATTTATTTGTAGTTATAATTATGATAGTGAAATATATGAAGGAAATTTAAATATAAGTGAAATTGAAGAAAAATTAAACAAAAAAAATAATTTAACAGATGAAAAGCAAAAAAGCAAAGAGGAAATAATAAAAAACATTAAGCCTGAAATTTCTGAGAGTGATGAAGTTTTATATAAGGAAAAATTTGGAGATGTAACTATAGCTATTGTATCTAAAGGCGAATGGAATAATAAACATATTGTTCAAATTTTAAGATCGAAAGAAAGTGATAATATATGGGAATCTATGCTTCAAAATGAATACGGAGCTATATATGCTAGTAATAATACAGAATTTAAGTTTTTTGATGAAGATTTTGGATATTATTTAGATAATAATGTGGATGAAAAACATCAAGAATTAAAATATACTTCTGATGGAGGAAGAAATTTTGAAACAGTAAAACTATTGATAGGTGAAACTGAAATAGGGGACAAAGAATATATAATAGGTGGATTACCACTTTTTGAGAACGGAAAATATAAATTAAAGTTAAATGTATATTGTGAATATGGAGAAAAAGAATATATATTATATTCAGAGAATGGTATATCTTTTGAATTAAATTAAAAAATAATGTAGAAAATATTATAGTAATTTAATAAATACTGAAGATATATATTAATAGTTTTAAAAGAGTAGTAAAAAGTGGACATGTTGTCCACTTTTTTACTTTATATCTTCTTTTTTGTTCTTTTTTAATTTTTTTGAATAGAATAGATAAACACAAACAATAGCTATAATTATTAGTAGTACTAAAACAATATGTGAATATTTATCTAAAATGTCTAAAATAGAAGTCCAATTTTCACCAACTCTGTTTCCTATAACAACAAGCACAGTATTCCAAATTAAAGAACCTAAAGTTGTATATATTAAAAATTTAAGCATTGGCATTTCACTCATACCTGCAGGTATAGAGATAAGACTCCTTACTATTGGTATAAATCTACAGAAAAATACTGTTTTATTTCCCTTTGTATCAAACCAATGATCAGCTTTTTCTATGTCTTCATTTTTAAGTCTTAATATTTTTCCCACTTTTCCAGAAACTATTTTTTTAAGACGTTCTTTGTTAAGTATTTTACCAACATAGTATAGAACAATTGCACCTATTAATGAACCAAGTGTTGAAAACAATATCATTCCTATTACATTAAGTTCTGTATAAGTAGTCATAAATCCACCAAATAGAAGAATTACTTCGGATGGGATTGGAGGAAATACATTCTCTATTGCAATAAGTAACAATACGCCTATATATCCAAATTGATTCATTATGGATAAGATAAGTTCTTCCATAAAATCTCTCCTTTTAAAAATTAAAATGATTATTCACTTTTACGCCTTTTTATTATATCATTTAATTAATAAATAATCTATAATTTGATACATTTTTTATTAATTATTTACATATTTATAAATAGTTATAATAATGAATATATTTTTATTTATATAAAATATTACAAAAAGCAATTATTTTCGATTAAATTATTGTTGTGTGCTTTTTATTCTGATATAATGGTAGTAATTTTACGGGGAGGAATAATATGGAACAAAAATGTGTGTGTGATAAGATAAAAAAAGAAATGAAAAAAATATTAGAAAAATATCCAAAGGAAAAAGATAGATTAATAGCAATTTTAAATGATGTTCAAGAAAGGTTTGGATATATTCCAAAACAGGCACAGCTTGAAATATCTGAATATCTGTCTATTCCAATGGCAGAAATATATGGTGTAATAACTTTTTATTCAAGATTTACACTTGCTCCAAAGGGAAAATACAATATTTCTGTTTGTTTAGGTACAGCATGTTTTGTTAAAGGTTCTAAAACTTTGTTAGATAGAGCACAAGAAAAGCTAAAAATAAAGCCTGGTGAGGTAACACCAGATGGCAAATTTTCTATAGATGATGTAAGATGTGTTGGAGCTTGTGGACTTGCACCAGTGTTTATGGTAAATGATGAAGTTTATGGTAATGCTACAGTAAAAAAATTAGATGAAGTAATAGATAAATATGCAAGTGAAGAATAAAAGGGAGGGTGTACATGAAAACAATAGCTGAAATTGAAAGTATAAGAAAAGAGAAAAGAGAAGAGTTAGATTTAAGGGTAAATTTAAAGTCTGATGCGATAGAAAAACATATATTAGTGTGTAGAGGAACAGGATGTACTTCTTCAAAGTCACCTAAGATTATAGAGAATTTTAGAAAGATAATTGAAGAAAAAGGTATAAAAAATGTTAGAGTTGTACAAACTGGATGTTTTGGACTTTGTGCAAAAGGACCTATAGTAATAATACGACCAGAAGAGACTTTTTATGCACACGTAACACCAGAAGATTGTGAAGAGATAATAGAATCACATATATGTCAGGGAAAAAAAGTTGAAAGATTACTTTGTAAGGATGTAAATGGTGAGATAGTAAAAAAATTAGATGATCTTAATTTTTATAAAAAGCAAAAAAGAATTGCACTTAAAAATTGTGGTGTTATAGATCCAGAACAAATAGATGAATATATTGCATTTGACGGGTACAAAGCGTTAGAAAAAGTGTTAACTTCTATGAAACCAGATGAGGTTATTGATGTTATATCTAAATCTGGACTTAGAGGGCGTGGTGGAGCAGGATTTCCTACTGGTAAAAAGTGGAGTTTTGCAAAGAACGAAAAATCAGATCAAAAATATGTTATATGCAATGCAGATGAGGGAGATCCTGGAGCATTTATGGATAGAAGTATTTTAGAAGGAGATCCTAACTGTGTACTTGAGGCTATGGCAATTGCAGGATATGCAATTGGTGCAAATCAAGGATATATCTATGTAAGAGCAGAATATCCTATTGCGGTAGATAGATTAAAAATAGCAATAAATCAAGCAAGAGAATATGGATTACTTGGTAAAAATATTTTTAACTCTGGTTTTGATTTTGATATAGATATAAGACTTGGAGCAGGTGCTTTTGTTTGTGGAGAGGAAACAGCACTTTTAGAGTCTATAGAAGGAAAAAGAGGACAGCCTAGAGTAAAACCACCATATCCTGCAAGTCAAGGTTTGTTTGGAAAACCAACTATAATAAATAACGTTGAAACTCTTGCAAATGTTACAAAAATTATTTTAAATGGTGCAGAGTGGTTTGCAAGTATAGGAACAGAAAATTCAAAAGGAACAAAGGTATTTGCACTTGGTGGAAATGTTAATAATGTAGGACTTGTTGAAGTGCCAATGGGTACAACTTTAAGAGAAATTGTTTTTGATATAGGTGGTGGAATACCTAATGGAAGAAAATTTAAAGCAGCTCAAACAGGAGGACCATCTGGTGGATGTATACCAGCTGAACATTTAGATACGCCAATAGATTATGAATCTTTATCTAGCATTGGCTCAATGATGGGATCAGGTGGACTAATTGTTATGGATGATACTAAATGTATGGTAGATATTGCTAGATTTTATTTAGATTTTACTGTTAGTGAAAGTTGTGGAAAATGTACACCTTGTAGAATTGGTACAAAACGTATGCTTGAAATCTTAACTAGAATGTGTGAAGGAAAGGGAGAGGCGGACGATTTATATAAGTTAGAATTGTTAGCTAACAGCATAAAAAAATCTGCAATATGTGGTCTTGGACAGACTGCACCAAATCCTGTATTAAGTACAATGAAATACTTTAAAGATGAGTATATAGAACATGTATCATATAATATGTGTAGAGCAGGGCAATGTAAAGAATTATGTGAGATTACAATTGATCCACAAAAATGTAAAGGTTGTGGATTGTGTAAAAGAAATTGTCCAGTACATGCTATTAGCGGTGAGCCAAAACAGGTTCATAAAATAGATCAAGATCTATGTATTAAATGTGGAACATGTGTGGATAAATGTCCATTTAAAGCAATTAGCAAATAAATAACTTAAGAAAGGATTGATATATAAATGGTAAATTTAGTAATAGATGGAAAGGAAATTTCTGTAAAAGAAGGAACAACAATTCTACAAGCTGCACTTCAAAATGGAATAGATATTCCAACATTATGCTTTTTAAAAGAGATAAATGAGGTTGGAGATTGTAGAATGTGCATTGTCGAAGTAGAAGGTAGAAAAGGGTTTGCAACTTCATGTATTCAAAAAGTTGAAGAAGGAATGGTTGTAAAAACACATTCTCATGCAGTAGTAGAGGCTAGAAAAATAATACTTGACTTAATATTATCTAATCATCATAGAGATTGTTTAACTTGTAGCAGAAATGGAAATTGTGAGCTTCAAGAATTAGCTGCAAAATTTAACGTTCAAGTAGTCGAATTTGAAGGTGAAAGAACAAAACATAAAGTTGATGATAAGTCACCATCAATAGTGAGAGATTTTAATAAATGTATTTTATGTAGAAGATGTGTTGCTACATGTAAATATGTACAAAAGATAGGAGCAATTGATTGTATCAATAGAGGATTTGATTCATGTATATCTACAACTTATGATCATAGCTTAAATGATGTAGATTGTACTTTTTGTGGTCAATGTATTGAGTCTTGTCCAACAGGAGCTTTAAAAGAAAAAGAAAATATACAAGATGTATGGAGAAAATTACGTGATGAAGATACATTTGTTGTAGTTCAAACAGCACCTGCTGTAAGAGTTGCACTTGGTGAAGAGTTTGGAATGCCTATAGGTACAAATGTTGCTGGAAAAATGATAACTGCTTTAAAAAGCATTGGATTTGATAGAGTATTTGATACAAATACTGGTGCAGATTTAACTATAATGGAAGAGGCAAATGAATTTATAGAAAGAATACAAAATGATGGAGTGTTACCTATGATTACTTCATGTAGCCCTGGATGGGTAAGATTTGCTGAAAAAAA
>CALXJI010000010.1 GCA_944388585.1 uncultured Clostridia bacterium | reverse complement strand
GATTTAAAGAAAATATTTACAAATGTTAAAGCTCGTGGTACTTGGGGAGAAATTGAACTTGGAAATATATTGCAAGAGTACTTAACACCTGATCAATATATTTGTAGTGCAAAAACAAAGCCAAATGCTACTGAGTTTGTAGAATTTGCTATAAAACTTCCTGGAAAAACAGATGGACAAAACGTATTACTTCCTGTTGATTCTAAATTTCCTGTTGAAGATTATAAAAGACTTGTTGATGCACAAGAAGCTGGTGATATTGCTCAAATTAACGAAGCTAGAAAAAGTCTTGAAAATTCAATTAAACTTTTTGCTAAAGATATTCATGATAAATATATTGAAACACCATTTACAACAGATTTTGGTATAATGTTCTTACCTACAGAAAGTCTATATTGTGAAGTAGTTAAAAATACAGTACTTGTAGAATCATTAGCTCAAAAATTTAGAGTAATAGTGTCTGGACCTAATACTTTTGTTGCTCTTTTAAATAGTTTACAAATGGGATTTAGAACTTTAGCTATTGAAAAAAGGTCTAGTGAAGTTTGGAAACTATTAGGCGGTGTTAAATCTGAATTTGAAAAATTTGGCGATCTACTAGATAAAACAAATAAAAAGCTTCAAGAAATTAGCAACACTATGGAAAGAGCAAGTGCAAAAACAAGAACAATACAAAGAAAGCTTAAAAATGTTGAAGCTTTACCTGTATCTGATGAAGATGAATTTTATGGAAAAGATTTAATGGATGCACTCCCTTCATCTGACGATACATTTGAAGATGAAAATTATACTATAAATTCTGATGAAGATAAAGACTAGAAATAATCTAGTCTTTATTTATTTGACAATTACTTCTTACTATGATAAAATGATTTTGCCATATTTTAGTGTAAAATATAGTGCTATTAAGGAGAAGTGATATTAATGAATAAAATAAAAGCTATTATTTTAGCTGCAGGAAAAGGTACTAGAATGAAGTCTAACTTACCTAAAGTACTTCATAAAGTATATGATAGATGCATAATAGATTATGTTTGTGATGCATGCGAAAATGCAAATATTGACGATATTTATGTAATTGTTGGACATAAACACGAACAAGTAGAAGAACAATTAAAATCAAGAGAAAATGTAAAATGTATTTACCAAAAAGAGCAACTTGGTACAGGTCATGCAGTTATGCAAGCAAAAGATTATATAGATGATGATGACTTAGTTCTAATTTTAAATGGTGATATGCCACTTATATCACCTTATACAATAACATCCTTTATATCTTTTCTAGAACTAGGTAACTTTGATGGTGCATTAGTATCAGCTGTTTTTGATAAAACACCCGCATATGGAAGAATTATTAGAAACTCATATGGTAATTTATCTAAAATTGTTGAACAAAAAGATTGTAATGAAGAAGAACTTGCAATAAAAGAAGTTAATATGGGACTCTATTGTTTTAAAGGAAAACATTTAAAAGAAAGTTTTTCAAAATTAAATAATAATAATGCTCAAAAAGAATACTATATAACTGACGTTCCATATTATATTATCAATAATAGAGGAAAAGTTGGTGTTTACGTTATACAAAATTCTGATGAAGCACAAGGTGTAAACTCACGAAACGATTTATCAATAGTAACAAAAACATTATTGCATAATAATCGTATTAAACATATGGATAATGGTGTTACACTAATAGATCCAGACAATACATATATATCTTTAGATGTAGAAATTGGAAAAGATACAATTATTTATCCAGGAACAAATATTCAAGGTGAAACAATAATTGGTGAAAACTGTATTATAGGACCTAATTCTACTATTATTTCCTCATCTATTGGTAATAATACAACAATTGAAACTTCAAAAGTAGATAGATCATCTGTTGGAAATAATTGTAAAATAGGACCTTTTAATAATATTTTACCAAATACATATATTAAAGATAACACAAAAATTCCAGCTGTAAAAGAAATCAAAAACAATTAAAATATTAGAGCAAGTTAAGTAATTTTCTTAATTTGCTTTTTTATTGCCTTATTTATGTTTCTTTTTGTCAATCTACTTGTATATTTTACTCCTTTATTATAAAATCATAATATAATAATTGGAGGCTTATATGAATTATTTAGAAAAATTTAAAGAAAAATGTAAATTAGATGATAAATTTATTGAAAAAATAAATTTTTTATTTGAGAAACTAGTAAATTTTGGATATCTAGACAATTTAAATGTATCTAAACTTTATAAAAAATTATATAATAATGTAGACGCTGTTTTTCTAAGTTCAGACAAAACTCACGATTATAAAACTGGATATTATGATGCCATAAAGAAAGAATTATATATAAAAGATTCAAATGACTTAGAATCATTATTTTTACGTATTATCTACGCTATAACAACATCTCAAAAAGATGATAATACTTTTTACGTAGGATATTCAAAAACTTCTTTATCTAAATCTAGTTATAAACAAGTTCATACAAACTTTGGACTCAACAGAGCTGTTGTATCAAATCTTGTTTGCAGACTATTATATACAGAGCCTACTACATTAAGTATAGTTCCAACATACAGAACATATACTAATGATTTTTTAGGAAATGGAATAACTACAGATAATAATATTTATTTTTTAGAAGGACAAATTTTAAAACAATTTTGCTACACTTTAAATATAGAAGAGGAAGATCTTTACTATCACCTATTTTTAAATCCTACTACATATTTTAATAAAATATTAAAAAAGAATAAGGTAAACGAACCCGAGAAACTATTAAAATTTTTTGATAAAGCAAGTAAAAATTATTCAAATTATAATAAATTAATTTATTATAATAAATTATTAGATGAAAACTTTATTTCTTCTAAAAGAATTTTACCAAATAAAAAAATAGATGAAAAAATTATTAGAGAAAAAGAAAATTTAATATATCAAATATCTAGAGAAATCTATAAAATAAGACCTGAGCTTGAAGATGATGAAAATGAAGATTTACAAATAAACCTTTCTGAAACAATGAACCAATTAGAAGAAAAAATAATAAAAAATGTTGTAGATATACAAAATATATTAGTAAAGATACTGCTAGATGCTGAAAATAAGTATTCACCTATTGAATTTACTATAAAACAAAAACAGCTATCTAAAATATTAATATTTTCAAATAAAAAATTAGAGGATAGTATTTTTAATACTATTTCATATAAAGTTTTAAATACATTTGAAAATAGCTCTTCAAATTTAATAGAAAAAATTAAATATAGTATAGCATCAGAAGTCCTTTCATCAGAAAAATATACTAAAATATATAATAAAATGGATTTTAATAGACTAGATGGACTCAATTTGCCATATGATACTGAAATAATTGCTTTATCGGTTGATGGTACATTTTTGCAACTATTGAAAATCAAAGATCTCAATTTACCTTTTAAGAAGCTTAAAAATAATACTGAAATAATAAAGATAGATAATTTAAAATTTTTGTTAAATAGTCCTATATCTATAAAAAGTACACATGATATAGAAAAAATATATACATACTTAAAAAACAAAAAATATAAAAACTTAAATATAGAAAACTTATTTATAACTAATATAAATACTACTACATTAGTTATTGCAATATCAGATGAAAATTTTGAAATATTTAAAATGGACATAGTAAATGATAATGTAAAATGCAATAATTTAAAATTATCCGAAAAATATGAAGTTTTTAATATTTCAAATATATCCTATTCAGACAAAAAATATCGAAATCAAGCAACAGAAACGTCTAAAATTTTAAAACAATAAAGTTGAGGAAATCCCTCAACTTTTATTTTTCAAATTGACTAAGTATTCTAATATAGCTTTCATATCGATTTTTACTAATTTTTCCAGCCTCTACTGCTTGTTTAATGGCACAAGTCTTAACTGGTTCCATAAAATGTAAACAATCTTTATATTTGCATTTTTCACTATATTCTTTAAATTCATAAAAATATTCTTTTATTTCATCAATATCAAATGATGAAACATCTAGACTTCTTATACCTGGCGTATCTATTATAGAAGAATTCTCATTCCACACATAGTATTTAGATGATGTTGTAGTATGACATCCTCTCTTACTCTTTTGACTTATATTTCCTGTCTTTATATTATCTAAATCCATAATAGCATTAGTCAAAGATGACTTTCCAACTCCACTATTTCCCACAAAAATTGCTTGTTTTCCTTTTAAATAGCTTTTTAACTCTTCTATTCCAATATTATTATATGTAGAAGTTTCTATGACCTTTATCCCTATTTTTCTATATATATCAAGTATTTCTTCTTCATTACTACTTTTTAGTTCACATTTATTTAAGCAAATTATGCTCTCAATACTGCTACTTTGCAAAATCAAAAGATATCTATCTATAAATTTAGCATGTAAAGGTGGCTCTTTTGCAGATACAACAATAATTGCTAAATCTATATTAGCTGCAACATTTTTTACATTTGCACTGTTTTTTCTTGTACTGTCTACTTTAATTCTAGATAAAATTGATTTTCTTTTTATTAAGTTTTTTATCATATAACAATTATTTTTACTTTCTAATACTACTTTATCACCTGGAAATAAAACTTTATTGCAAATAGTATTTAAATCTTTCCTTAGCTTAGCAATTAACACTTCACCATTATATAAAACATATGCATCATTATACTTTACTTCGATTACTATTCCATACTGTTCACTACTATCTATGATAAAATCTTTATTCATATTTATACATGACTTATTTTTTACTTTATTCTTTTTTTCTTTACTTTTTTTTGTTTGAAAACTATCAAAACTATTATAATGTGGCAAATACTTCACTCCTTATTTATTTTTTACTATACTAATTGCAAGTCCATCTCCTACCTTTATCAAAGTAGAATTTAACCTTTTATCTTCTTTCATTTGAACCAAATATTCTCTTAATCTATTAGTAGCAGTTCTATGTTTATGTTCATTATAGTCAGATAAAGTTCTTCCTCTATATAGCATATTATCTGCTATTATAATACCACCTATTTTACATAGTCTAATTGCTTCTTCCAAAAATACTAAATATTGACCTTTTGCTGCATCTATAAAAATTATATCAAATTGTTCATTAATTTCTTTTAAATATTTAGTAGCATCCGCATTTATTACCTCTATTTTATCTTGTAATCCCATCAAAGAAATATTTTCTAATGCTTTTTCATACATTTTATCCTTTATTTCAATAGTTATCACTTTAGAATTTTCTCCTACTAAATATTGGGAAAAATTTATAGCTGAATATCCCACAGCAGTACCAATTTCTAATATTTTATTTGGCTTTTTATCTTTTAGTATATTAATTATATATTCTAATGAATCATCTTCTATTATAGGTACATGATTTTTTAAAGCTTCTTCTTTTATATTAAAAAGAATCTTTTCTTTTTCCATAAAACATCTCCTACATTCTTATCTTATCTAATAAATTATCTTTTGAGTCATTATTATATAAAATTCCATATAATACTTCTAATGACTTTACTTTAAAATTTTTACTTTTCATTAAATCAGTTATTGTACTTAATGTATATATTCCTTCAACAGTTTTAACAGACATTGTTTCAAAAGCATTTTGCATAGAATATCCTCTTCCTATATATGTTCCAAAAGTAAAGTTTCTACTCTTTGAACTCATACAAGTAAGCAACATGTCTCCAAGCCCTGCATAAGTAAATATAGTTTCCCTTTTTCCACCAAGTGCTACTATTACCTCACCTAAATCTCTTACTAAGCATGCAAGACAACTTGCCTTATATGAATCTGTCATATCCATTCCTGTAAGCATTCCCATAAATATTGCAAATACATTTTTTATTGATGCTGCTACTTGCACTCCAATAATATCATCACATGTACTTACAACAAGTCCATTTTCAAATTGTTCTTTTACAATATTTGCAACTTCAATATTTTTACAAGCTATATTAAATCCTGTTTTTGCACCTTTAGCTATTTCTATTGCAAAAGAAGGTCCTGATATCATACATATATTTTCATTTTTAGTTGCTTGATATAATATTTCACTCATAAACATATTAGTCTTAGGTTCAATGCCTTTTGAAACTACACATAATATTTGATCTTTTTTAGCATATACACTGACCTCTTCAGATACTTGTCTTACAGCAACTGCAGGAACAGCAAGTATAACAATACTTGCTCCTTCCATACATGCGCCTAAATTCATTGTTATTTTTATATCACTTGGTATTTTTATACCGGGAAGTACACCTGGATTTTCTCTTTTTTTAATAACTACTGATGCTTCTTCTTTAAATTTTGCCCACATCATTACTTCATTATCTTTATTTTTATCAAATACTCTTGCAAGAGCTATTGCATAAGCTCCAACACCAAGAATTGCTATTTTCATATATTTATTCCTCACTTTTATTTTTATCTTTATCTTTTATATCTATTTTTATATGAACATCATTTAATTGCTCTTGTGTCACATAATTTGGTGCTTGCATTAAAAGATCTCTTGCTTTACTATTTTTAGGAAAAGCAATAATTTCTCTAATATTTGTTTCTCCTAAAAGTACCATTATCATTCTATCAATACCAGGAGCAGCTCCTGCATGTGGTGGTGCACCATATTTAAATGCATTATATAAAGCTCCAAATTTATTTTTAACAGTCTCCTCACTATATCCTGCAATTTCAAAAGCTTTAGTCATAATAGCAGTATCATGATTTCTAACTGCACCTGATGCAAGCTCATATCCATTTCCAACCATATCAAATTGATATGCTAAAATTTCTAATGGATTTTTTGTTTCTAACGCTTCAAGTCCACCTTGTGGCATAGAAAATGGATTGTGTCCAAAATCTATCTTTCCGTCATCAGTTTCTTCATAAAATGGAAAATCCACTATAAAACAGAATTTATATAAGTTTTCATCTATTAATCCTAATCTTTTACCAAGTTCAATTCTTACATTTCCTGCATCTTTACAAGCTTTTAAATATTCATCTGCAATAAAGAAAATACCATAATTCTCTTTTGCACCAGTTTTTTCAAACATATTTTTTAATATATCCTCAGATAAATATTTTGCTATTGGACCTACGACAGTTGAATCTTCATTTATTTTTATCCACGCAAGACCTTTCATTCCAAGCTCAGACTTTGCAAAATCTGTCATTTCATCAAAAAATCTTCTTGTTACAGAACTGCTATCAATGGCAATCGCTTTAACAGTTTTATTTTTAAAAGCATTAAATCCAGAGTTTTCAAAGCATTCTGTTACATCAACAAGCTCTAATGGATTTCTTAGATCAGGTTTATCTGTTCCATATTTATCTATTGCCTCTTTAAAAGGTATTTCAATAAATGATCCCTCTGCTATTTTTCCTTTACCATACTTTGTAAATACATGTGTTGTTACTTCTTTTAACACTTCTAAAACATCTTTTTGACTAACAAAAGACATTTCAAAGTCTAATTGATAAAATTCACCTGGTGATCTATCGGCTCTTGGATCTTCATCTCTAAAACATGGAGCTATCTGATAATATTTATCAAAACCTGAAATCATTAAAAGCTGTTTAAATTGTTGTGGAGCTTGTGGTAAAGCATAAAATTCACCCGGATGTAATCTTGATGGTATTAAATAATCTCTTGCACCTTCTGGTGATGAAGACGTAAGTATTGGAGTTTGAACCTCAACAAATCCCATACTATCCATTTTATCTCTTAAGCACTTTAATACTTTACTTCTAAATACAATTTTTTTATGTATAGACTCATTTCTTAAATCTAAAAATCTATATTGTAATCTCAAATCTTCTTTCACATCATGACTTTTTTCTACTTCAAAAGGCATAGGTAGCTCTACATTATTTTGTACAACGATATTTTTAAGTTCTATTTCTATTTTTCCTGTATCTAATTTTTCATTGATATTTTCTTCAGGTCTTTTTACTACAGTTCCTTCTACTGTTATTGCTGCTTCTACATTTATACCTTTTATTTGTTCTAATAATTTAAAATCTTCAGTTGTAAGTTGTGTAATACCATAATGATCTCTTAGGTCTATAAATACACATCCTCCTAAATCTCTTATTGTTTTAACAAATCCTGATAATTTTACTTCTTTTCCAACATCTTCTTCTCTTAATTCATTACATGTATGTGTTCTATATTCACTCATATCTTATCTCTCCTTAATATAAACAATTTCCTGGTGTCCTTGGAAATGGTATAACATCTCTTATATTTGACATTCCTGTCATATACATAACTAATCTTTCAAAACCAAGTCCAAATCCTGAATGAATGACAGTTCCATATTTTCTTGTATCTAAATACCAAGAGTATTCTTCTTGCTTTAGTCCTAATTCATTCATTCTATTTACTAATTTGTCATAATCTTCTTCTCTTTGTGATCCACCAATTATTTCTCCTATTCCAGGTACAAGCATGTCTACTGCTCTTACAGTTTTATTATCATCATTTAACTTCATATAAAATGCTTTTATTTCCTTTGGATAGTCAGTAACAAAAACAGGTTTTTTAAATATTTTTTCAGTTAAATATCTTTCATGCTCTGTTTGAAGATCTGTCCCCCATTCAACTTTATATTCAAATTCACTATTATGCTCTTTTAAAAGCTCTACTGCATCTGTATATGTAATTCTTACAAAATCCGAATTATAAATGTGGTTTAATCTATCTATTAAATCTTTATCAAAAAATTTATTAAAAAACTCTACTTCTTCTTTACATTCAACAAGTACTTTATTTATTATATATTTTATCAAAGCTTCTGCAAGCTCCATATCTCCTTCTAAATCACAAAATGCCATCTCTGGCTCTACCATCCAAAATTCAGCAGCATGTCGTGCAGTATGTGAATCCTCCGCTCTAAATGTAGGTCCGAAAGTATATACATTTGAAAACGCCATAGCCATACATTCTGCTGATAATTGTCCTGAAACTGTTAGACTTGTTTTCTTTCCAAAAAAATCTTCTTCTGGTTTATGTGGTTTATTATCATCTAAAGTTGTTACTCTAAACATTTCACCTGCTCCCTCACAATCAGATGAAGTTATTATCGGAGTATTTACATACACAAATCCATTATTATGAAAAAACTCATGTATTGCCTGAGCAATAACACTTCTTACTTTAAATACAGCTAAAAATGAATTAGTTCTTGGTCTTAGATGTGCTACTTCTCTTAGAAACTCCATAGAATGTCTCTTATTTTGCAAAGGATAATCTGGTGATGATTTTCCTGATATTTCTATTTTATTTGCCACGATTTCAAAAGGCTGCTTAGCATTTGGCGTAACTTTAACTTTTCCATACACAATTATACTAGAACCTATGTTTAAAGAAACTATATCTTTATAATTTTCAAGTCCTTCTTCAAGTACAATTTGAGTTGATTTGAAGTGAGATCCATCATTTAATTCTATAAATGCTATTTTTTTAGAATCTCTTAAATTTCTTATCCATCCACAAACTTCTACTTCTTTTCCATCAAAATCTTTAAAATTATTATTAACTTCTGATAATTTTATTCTTTCACTAAATTTACTCATACTTTTATTACCACCTTTATAAAAAGCTATTCTAGCCTCTAATTAACGTTAAAATTATAACATAAAAAACTAATATATGCAATTATATATTATAATAAAAATGAGGATAACTTAGATAATCCTAAACTTATCCTCATATATATTTAAATATTGATATCAAATTTATATATTTAAAACTGTTTTTGTTTTCTAATTCTAGCTATTACAAAAGTAATTCCAGCTAGACTAATAATTGCAATGCATGTTAAAACTACAATTGCTATATCTCCTGTATTTGTTACTTCAAATATTAATATATCTCCACTTCTTTCATCTACTGTAAATTCTAGTCCTGTTATATCTTCGTCTAATTCATATCCCTCTGGTGCCTTTATTTCTACAAATCTATATGTTCCATATGGCACGTCTTTTATTACATATTCTCCTTCTTCATTTGTTACTCCTTTTTCTACTAAATATATCTTCTCTCCATATTGATTTACATACTCTTCTCCATTTTCATCTAATAATACTATTGTAAATTCACATCCTTGTAAAGGTTCTCCTGTTTCTCTGTCTGTTTTTCTTAGTATTACTTGTTCTATTGTTTTTCTATCATTTCCTACATCTATTATTTCTAATTTCCATTCGCATTTTTCTTCGTCATATTCTGCTATAAATTCTTTTGCCTCTTCTTCTACTTGATACATATCTGGTGCAGATACTTCTTTATAATAGTATTTCTCTCCGTTTTCAAAGTATATTATTGGAATTTGAACCTTTCCATTCTCATCAGTTTTAGCACTATATATCATTCTTCCATCATCACTATATATTTCAAATTCGCATCCACTTATAACATCTTTTGTAAATGTATCAATTTTTCGTAATAAATCTGCCCTTTTTAATGGATCACTTACAACTTTAAATATACCAAGATTAGAATTTTTATCATTTATCTTTACTTCAATTATCTCATTAGACAGCTCGTATCCATATGGTGCTTCTATTTCTTTAAAATAATATGTTCCATAAGGCATATCTACTAACTTAATTGTTCCATTTTTGTCTGTTATAAATTGAGCTTCTTCATCATCAACTGTTATTACTGGATCTGTACACTCTTTATCATTAAATACTTTATATATAGCACCTTCTACTCCATATTCACTTGCTAATATTCTAATTTTTTCTTTATCATTTATTTCATCAATATTTAATTTTTCATAATCAACATCTGAAAATTTTATTATTTCAAGCTCTGCAGTTTCTGCAATATTCTCTATTTTTCCATTATTTACTGTTACATTTATTAAATTATCATCTGTATTGGTATATTCTACTTTAAATTCATATATATCATCTTCAAGTCCATATGGATTTGATACATACAGCTCTTTTACATAATAATCTCCTTGTGGTAAATTAACATTATTTTTTAACATATTATTTTCGTCAGTTTCTAATATATCTACTAGTTCATTTTCACTTAAAACTATATTTTCATCATATCCATACATAGGTGTTTTTGTATAAACTCCAAATATTGCAAAAGTCTCATCAAATTTAAATTTTGACTCTTCTAATTGTTTATATACTTTTTCAAATTCTAAATTAACTTCTTGTTTTTTATTTTCAACTTGTTGTTTTACAACTTGAACTTTTTCATATTGACTTGTATACTCAATATTTATTTCGATAGGATCTGTATTTAATATGTACCCATTTGGTGTAGAAGTTTCTTTTAATATGTATTTTCCTAAGTATATCTCTTGTGATCTGCCAATCCCTTGATTATTAGTTATTATATTTGATACAACTTGTCCCTTAGTATACCTTGTAGTTCCATCTGGTGTTACAATATTTTCAGCAGCAATCAATTGAAAAGTAGCATTTTCTAGTCCTTTCTTTTCATATTGTGGAGTATTCAACTTTCCATATTCAGTATATTGTTCTTGTACTCCAACTACTTGATCAGCAAGCTTTTCTACTTCTACTATAGCTTTTTGTGGTATATCGTCAACTTTAGCTGTATATTTATATATTTTTGTTGGAATATTATCATAATTTACAATTTCATATTCTAATTTTTGCTCTTCGCCATTATGAGTTACAATAACTTCACCTAAATCATTTACTCCAATTGAAAACTCATATCCTGTTGATCCTTCTCTTAAATCTTCATCCAAATAATAACCTTCTGGTGCTTTTGTTTCATATAATATATAGCTACCTGCTTCTAAATGTCTATTTATAGTCAATGATCCTGTACTATTTGTAGTAAATTCTGATATATATTCTCCTGAAGGATAAGACATTTCTTCATACCATTTTTGATTATTCACATCCCATATTTTAAATGTAGCACCTGTAGGTATCTTATTTTTAGTTTCTTCATCATATTTTTCAATAGTAAGAGACATTCTTACATATTCATCACTTAAAATATATTCTTGTATTTGTTTATCATATACTATTTCTGTAGGTTGCTCTTTTATAAATATATGCTCTCCTGAATCACTAGATTTTATTTCTGAGATTGTATATTTTCCATAAGGTATCGTATATGGATAACATGTATCATAGCAATGAGTTTCTGTTGAACTAAAATGTGTATCATCTATTACATCTATAAACTCAAAATATCCATTTTCGTCTACAGTTGCTTCATAATATATATTTTCATTAGAATTTAATGTAAGTCTAATTATTGCACCTGTTGCTGGTTCTTTGTCTGTTGACGAGCTATTATTATTATATTTTATAACTCTTACCAATCCCTCCATTACTTTATCCTTAGATAATACCGTATGTGTTGTATGTTCTGTTGTTTGCTCAGCAGGTGCTTGCTCTACTGGATATACTTTTTCATCTATTAAATATCCTTCTGGTGCTTTTGTTTCTTTTACATAATATTTTCCTACCAAGTACCATCCACTTGTTGCACTATATGTTCCATCTTCATTTTTTGCTATTGTTACTGTCTCTACTGCATCTGTACAATTTTCATCTCTGTATATTGTATACTCTGCTCCTTCTAAGTGTGCATCTCCTTGTGTTACATTTCCTGTTTCACTATCTTCTTTATATATTACTATTTGCATTTTCTTTGCTACAT
>CALXJI010000009.1 GCA_944388585.1 uncultured Clostridia bacterium | reverse complement strand
CTTGATTTTTAGTTATTATTTCATTTTTTATTGTCGATTCTGCTCCAACAATCAACAATGCATTACCATATCCAACATTATTATGTGTGCCACTTACTTGTACCCCATTTTCATCATACTCTGTTTTTTTATAATTTTTAGGAAATCTATTGTACGCTGTTTGACTTACATACGATCCATTTTCAACTACCATGCTCTCCTTTGTTCTATCTAATTTTGTAGTATAGTATTGTACAATTCCTGTTTCTTGATATGTTCGGCCATAAACTGAATCCTGTTTTACAAGCAATGGAATCTGAATTGATAGAGCTGTACCATTATCTGTAACAAACCATTGTCCGTCATAGCTTTCAAATAAAGCACCTACACAAACTTGATTCCCATCAGCATATAATTCTTCAAGTGTATTGTAATATTTTAAATCTGTATATCCTGCATTATTTTGTTCAACAATAGAACTCCATCCTGTTCCATCTTTTTTTGCCGCATAATACATATTAAACTTCATGCATGAATTACTAACTTTAAATTTACTTCCATCTTTACATGTACTTATTTCAAATCCATTTGTATCAAATTTATATAACACGTTTATACTTTTTATTGTATGATTTAAAGATGTGTTATTTGCGCCTTGATAACATGTTACAGTACCATAAACTTTTGATCCTTTATATATTACTCCATCTCCTCTGTTCCAAGCAGAATGTAACTGTTTGTTAGTATTAAAATCATTAAAGTAAAAATCATTCCAATAACTACCAGCAGTATAAGCAACATATTGTGTCTTACTTTCATCATCATTTGTTAAAAATTGTTCTGTAATCACCTCATCTGATATAGAAGTAATTTTCATATTTTTTAACTTCACGTCATAATAATAATTCTTATTTTCAACTGAAGTTTCTTCATTATTTTTTATAAAAGTCTGAAAAGAAAATAATGAAAAACAACCTACATTATCTGTAAAAAATATAGAATATGATGCGGTATCATATTTTTTGGTTGGAAATATACCATCAAAATCATAGTTTTCTAGTGTTACATGCAAAATATTTCCTTCTTGTTCAACAGTAAAATTTCCTGACTTATATATATATCTATCTAATATATTTTGACTTGGATTAGAATTTGTATATCTATTTCCAAAAGGAACATTAGCGCCATTGTAAAATCCATGTCCTCCATTTAGTGGCTTAGTATAAGCATATTCATTGCCATTACTTGAATAATCATATAGTAAAATATCTGTTAAATTTGTTATTATTTCTTTATTTTCTCCATTCAAATCATATCTTTCCAAATTTAATTCTACATCAAAAGTTATTTTTCCTTTAGGATATTCCATCCCTTTTAATCCCTTTGCAGAATTATCTCCATACAATTGCAATATAACATTATATCCATTTAGTTTTCCTTCTACTCTTTGACCATTTTGAGTTATATATTTTATTGCATTCCAACCATTTTTTAATAACTTTAAATTATAACTGGGCTTAGCACTTACTGTTATCTCTTCAGGAATAACTGTTTGATAATCTTCTTCATTATTTCCATTTAACCATAAATTTATTGTAGGTTGAAGTTTAGTTCCATTTGCAGCACCAAACACTTTAACAATGAATAACAGTGTCTGTTTTCCTGGAACAGTTACATTTTCTGTTCCCATTTGATAATATCCTGTAAGTGTTAACCCATCAGAAGATATTTGTGGATTTTCTATCCATCCCATTGAATCTATATCCCACTCAATTGTTCCTTTTGTAAATTCAACTGGTAACGCTGCTTCAAAATATATTTTTCCTCCACTATAACTTGTAACTTCATTACTATTTAAAATCATTGTATTTTCTACTGTCCATGTTACTTGATCAAATGACCTTACTACATTATTATCTTCACTTGAATCATTTCCAGGATCATTATTTGCATCAAACGGACCTGTTCCCGTTTTTGTTTGTATTATTTGTGATGATGATATTTTTCCACCATTATCTGGTAACTCTTCTGTTGCCTTTACACTATCTATATTAAATATAAAACAAAACATAATTATCATTAATATAACTTTGATTTTTTTCATATAGCACCTCTTAATATAATTTTATTCTATAACATTTATACAACTTTTTTCAACATATTTTTCATTATAAATAATATAAAAAAGATAATAAACTTTTAGTCTATTATCTCTTTATTATTTTTTACTATTTTTTTATATTTATTACTTTATACTTTTTATTTAACACTATAGCAATTACTATTATTCCTATTCCTACTACTCCTAATATTATTGCGTAATTTATACTTCCTGTTTCTGGTAATTCTAATTTTAATTCATTTTCTGCTACAAGTTTTATATCTCTTTTTTCTCCTGTTATTTCTACTTCTATGCTATTTTCTAACAATTCATACCCACTTGGTGCTTTTGTTTCTGTTACTCTATATTTTCCTACTTCTAATTTCTCAAATATAACTTTTCCATCTTTCCCTGTTGTCAATTCATTTGCTTCAAATGTATTATCTATATTTCCACTTTCATCTATCTTCTCTACTTTAAATGTTGCTCCTTCTATTACTTTACTATTATCTTTACCATCTACTTTTGTTATCTCTATACTTCCTTCTATCTTTACAAATCCTGCATTTACATTTGATACTTTTAACTCTGGCAGATCTATTGAATTTAGTCCTGTTATCTTATCTGTCTCTTTTTCTTCTTCATTAAACTTACTATTTATCTCATTATTTGTTCCTACTTGTTTTTCTGTTAATTCATATTTCTCACTTGGTACTACTACTTGTACATAGTATTCTCCCTTTGGTAGATTCTCAAATTTATAATATCCATTACTATCTGTTTTTACACTTGTTACTTTATTTCCATTTACATCTGTTACTTGTTGTCCTAATTCATCTGTTAATTTTATCTCTACATTACTTAATACTTTCTCTTCTTCGTCTTTTACTCCATTTCTATTACTATCTTCCCATGCTATTCCCTCTATACTTCTTTCTACTACCTGACTTGTTACATTACTTGTAATTATCTCTTCTGTTTCTTTATACACTTGTGCTGTTGCACTATTTACATATTTATCTAGTCCTTTATTTCCATTTGTCTTTAAGTACACATCTACTGTTACACTTGCTTGTGCTCCTACTTCTCCTTTTACTACATATGCTGTTGCTTTTTGTTTTATTGTTTCACTGTTTGCTATACTCCATCCTGCTCCCAAATTTTCATCTTTACTTGTTACTCCACTTCTTACTCCTTCATCATTTGTATATAATATTTCTAAGCTATCATTTGATATTATTTTATCTGATCCATCTTTTTGCGTTACTACAAGTCTATCTAATGTATATTCTCCTGTATAATTTGTTCCTCTATTGTCTCCATTATATGGTAAAATATCTAGCATTTGAAAATCTGGTATTATCTCGTCTGTATTATTTTTATATGATACTGTAAAATGTATTTCTCCATTCTTCTCTATTACTGGTGTTTCTACTGTTTTATATAATCTATGCGATGATAAGTTTATTATTTGAATTGTGCTAGTTGATGTTCTTTTTCTTATAGTTGTATTTCCTATTTTATCTTGTTCTGCAGATATTACTGCTTTATTTTCATACTGTGTTCCATTTGGTGTTTCTTCATAAATAGAAGCTTCAAATAGCAAATCATCTATTTTCTCATCCACATTACATCCTGTAATTTGCCATACTAAGGTTGTTGTTCCATCTGCATTTTTTGTTAATTGTGGTTCTCCATAATTACTACTACTAGGTACATATGTTAAACCATTAGGTAAAGTATCTGTAATAGTTATAGCTACATCTTTTATATTAGATTGTATATTTCCATAACTAGTTAAAGTAGGTGTTATTTTATATGTAACTACATTTTCATTTCTTCCTAAATCATAGTTTATTTTTTCATTTCCAGCTTCATCAATTGGCATTTGTGAAATTCCTTGTTGTGCTCCAACTACTAAAGCTGTTTGACCATAATATGCTCCTCCGCTATGAGTTCCTGAAATAATAGTTCCACTTTCATTATATTCAGTTTTAATGTATTTCATATTTTTAGAAACATATGCTGCTTGGGGATAAGAATCATATGAATCTAAAATTTGTTGTGAATATATATTTCTATCTAATTCTTCTCTCCAATATCTACTTGTCTGTGTAGTAGCATATGTTTGACCTATTGTTGCAGTGTCCTTTACTCTTAAGCATATATTAAAATAATGATCTCCTAGATTTAAATATCCACCCTGTGACTCAAAATATACTCCAACACATAAATTTCCATCGGGTATATCACTTAAATTTTCATATAATACCATATCTTCTATATTCCCATTATTCATATCTGTTTGCGACGACCAATTTGTTCCATCTTTCTTTGTTACAAACCAATATTTCCACTTCATATTATTTAATCCAGATGAAAAGTAAAAAATTTGATCATTATTATAGTTTGTTATTTCAAATGCATTACCATCAAACTTAAAGAATCTATCAATAGCCCTTATATAATCATCAGGATCATTATTTCGATTAAGTTGTATATATGAACGTGCTATAAATTTCTGACCTTTAAATACGATAGAATCTCCCATATTCCATTGACTATGTAGCATTACATTTGATGTATTATAAAAATATATGAAATTATTAAAAGATCCTTTTGAAAACCTTACATGTGTTAACGCATTGCTATCATCTGTTGTTACTGCTTGTATATTGGTATTCTGATCAGAAACAGATGTAGCCTTAAAATTACTATCCTTTACGGTTAAATAAAAATTAGAATTTTTCTGTATTGAAGCCTCATTATCTGGTATTATAATTTGAAAATATCCAACGCTAAAACATCCAACATTTTCTTTATACACAACACCAGCACTAATACCATATTCATTATTGTAAATTGGAAAATTTCCGTCAAACGAATAATCTGAAACTGTAACAGAAAGTTTACTTCCATTTTGTACAATATTTATATTTCCCGAATTATACACTGTCTTCTTTCTATCAGAATTTCCACCACCTAAAGGTGCAAACCATCTAGCATTTTCGTTTCCAGCACCAAAATTCATACTTCTATTTTTTATTATTTGACTTTTATTATTAACTTTATAATTCCATAGTAATGGTGTGCATTCATCTGTTATATCTTCTCTTCGTGTACTACCTAAATCTGTTCTTTCAAATTTTAAATCTATATCAAAAGTAATGTCTCCTTTTGGATACTCTATTCCTTTTAACCCCTTCGATACATCTTTATTATATAACTGTAATATAAATGCATATCCATATGCTCTTCCATCAATAATTTGACCATCATAATTTAAACCCAAAGCTCTTTTATATAAATTTGTATTCCTTACAAATTTTATATTATAACTTGGTGCTGCACTTACAGTTATTTTCTCTGGGATTACATTTTTATAATCTTCTTCATTATTTCCATTTAGCCATAATTTTATCGTTGGTTGAAATTCTGTTCCATTTTTTTCTCCTAATATCTTAGTAACAAAAACCAAAGTTTGCTTTCCTGGTACTGTTATATTTTCTGTTCCCAATTGATAATATCCAGTAAGTGTTAATCCATTACTTGATACTTTTGCATTCTCTATCCAAGCCATAGAATCTAAATCCCATTTCACAGTTTCGCTTGTAAATACATCTGGTAATGTTGCTTCAAAATATATTCTTCCACCAGTATAACTATCCGTTTCACTATTATTTAATATCATTGTATTTTCTATTGTCCATGTTACTTGATCAAATGACCTTACTACATTATTATCTTCACTTGAATCATTTCCCGGATCATCATTTTCATCAAATGGTCCTGTTCCTGTTTTTGTCTGTGTTACTACAGATGAAGATATTTTAGCACCATTATCTGGTAATTCTTCCGTTGCTTTTACACTATCTATATTTAATATAAAACAAAACATAATTATCATTAATATAACTTTAAATTTTTTCATATAGCACCTCTTAACATGATTATATTCTATAACATTTATACAACTTTTTTCAACATTTTTTTAGCCTTATTATTATATAAAAAAGATAATAAACTTTTTAGTCTATTATCTCTTTATTATTTTTTACTATTTTTTTATATTTATTACTTTATACTTTTTATTTAACACTATAGCAATTACTATTATTCCTATTCCTACTACTCCTAATATTATTGCGTAATTTATACTTCCTGTTTCTGGTAATTCTAATTTTAATTCATTTTCTGCTGTAAGTTTTATATCTCTTTTTTCTCCTGTTATTTCTACTTCTATGCTTTTTTCAAGTAACTCATATCCACTTGGTGCCTTTGTTTCTGTTACTCTATATTTTCCTACTTCTAGTCCCTCAAATAAAACTTTTCCATCTTCTCCCGTTGTTTGCTCTCCTATGTTATATGTATTATCTACATTTCCACTTTCATCTATCTTCTCTACTTTAAATGTTGCTCCTTCTATTACTTTACTATTATCTTTACCATCTACTTTTGTTATCTCTATACTTCCTTCTATCTTTACAAATCCTGCATTTACATTTGATACTTTTAACTCTGGCAGATCTATTGAATTTAGTCCTGTTATCTTATCTGTCTCTTTTTCTTCTTCATTAAACTTACTATTTATCTCATTATTTGTTCCTACTTGTTTTTCTGTTAATTCATACTTCTCACTTGGTACTACTACTTGTAAATAGTATTCTCCCTTTGGTAGATTCTCAAATTTATAATATCCATTACTATCTGTTTTTACACTTGTTACTTTATTTCCATTTACATCTGTTACTTGTTGTCCTAATTCATCTGTTAATTTTATCTCTACATTACTTAATACTTTCTCTTCTTCGTCTTTTACTCCATTTCTATTACTATCTTCCCATGCTATTCCCTCTATACTTCTTTCTACTACCTGACTTGTTACATTACTTGTAGTTATCTCTTCTGTTTCCTTATATACTTGTGCTGTTGCACTATTTACATATTTATCTAGTCCTTTATTTCCATTTGTTTTCAAATATACATCTACTGTTACACTTGACTGTGCTCCTACTTCTCCTTTTACTACATATGCTGTTGCTTTTTGTTTTACTGTTTCACTGTTTGCTATACTCCATCCTGCTCCCAAATTTTCATCTTTGCTTGTTACTCCACTTCTTACTCCTTCATTATTTGTATATAATATTTCTAAGTTATCATTTGATATTGTTTGTTTAGTCTCATTTGTCTGTGTTACGACAAGTCTATCCAATGTATAATCTCCTATATATTCTGTTCCTCTACCATCTCCATTATATGGTAATATATCTAATAATTGAAAATCTTTTATTATTTCATCTGTATTATTTCTATATGAAACTGTATAATGTATTTCTCCATTTTTTTCTATTACTGGTGTATTTACACTTTTATATAATCTATGTGATGATAAATTTATTACTTGTATTGTAGTAGAATCAGTTCTAAAAATCTCTTTTCCATTTCCAATTTTATCTGCCGAAATTACAGCTTTATTAGTAAATTGTGTACCATTTATAGTCTCTTCATCTATATGTGCTATAAAAGTTATAGGTTCTATTTCTTCTTCTACAATACAATCATAAATCTTCCATATTAAAGTACTAGTTCCATCATCATTTATAATAATTTCAGGATCCCCATAGTTTGAACTCCCAGATACATATGTAAGTCCTTTTGGCAATGTATCTGTTATAGTTACAGTTATTCCTCCTATTTTTATATTATCACTATTAGACGATAATATTGATTCGATCTTAAAATTTATATCATATTCATTCTTTCCTAAATCATAATTTAATTTTTCATTTCCATTTTCATCAACTGTACTTATTTGAACTGTTTGATCAGCTGCTACAACATAAATAGTATTTCCATAAAAATAATTACCATTATGAGTTCCAGAAATCATACTTCCATTTTCATCATACTCTGTTTTTATATATGGCATATTTTCTTTAGTCCATATAGGCTCTGGATAACTATCTACTGCTATATTTTCATTTTCTATTGTATATATACTTCTATCTAAATCATTATTTTTGCACCAGACTCTAGTAGACATAGTCATTCCATAAGTTTTATTATATTCTGCATTATCTTTTACCTTCATTTCTACAAGAATTGAATTCCAAACTGGTCTTAAAACGCCACCTTCTTGTGATTCAAAAAATATACCTATACAATTATACCCTTGTGGAATATCTGATTTACTTTTATATATATTAAAATCATTTATATTACACATATTATTCATTTCTTCTTGAGAAGTCCAATTACTTCCATCCTTTTTTGTTATATAATATGCGTTAAACTTCATACCAGAAACTGAATATAAATTTTTATCTAAATATGGTTCAAGTCCACTTGAATCAAATTTAAATATAATATTAGCATCGGTTATATATGTATCTTCATCCGCATTACTAGATTGCTCTAAAGTTAAATTAGTATAAAATACATTACCATGCGTTACAACAGTGTCTCCTCCTCTACCTCTATTTGTAATTCCAATTAAAGCTTGGCCAGATAATGATGTTATATCTAAGAAATGATTATATCTTCCTGGAACAAATCTAACATGATTAATTTGTAGTCTATCATCCGTAGTTACTTCTTGATTAGACATGCTTTGATCAGTGATTGATTTTGCCTCCATATTACTATCACTTATAGTTAAATAATAATTAGAATTAGCTTGTATTGAGTATTCATTATCTGGTACTAAAATTTGAAAATACCATGAACTAAAGCATCCTATGTTATCTGTATAAACAATAGTATTTTTATAATATTCACCATTATATTGTGGAAATATACCATCAAACTTATAATCTTTTAATGTTACTGTTATTTTGCTTCCATTTTGTTGCATTATAACATTTCCAGAATTGTATATGCTATTGCTTCTGTCACTTTGCACTACTCCAAATGGTGCTCCTCTTAAGTTATACCCTTCATCTCCATTATTCCAATACATAGCTCTATTTTCTATTACACCTTTACCACCAGCATTATTCACTTTATAATTCCAAAGTAATGGTGTACAATTTTGCGTAATATCTTCAAGTCCAGTTCCATTTACATTTGAGCGTTCAAACTTTAAGTCTATATCAAAAGTAATATCTCCTTTGGGAAATTCTATTCCCTTCATTCCTTTTTCTTTATCATTATTATATAATTGTACTATAAAAGAATATCCATACATTCTACCTGTTATTTCTTGAGAATCGTAATTTACGGTAAGTCTTTTAGAGCAATAAGAATTTCTACTTAGCTTTATATTATAACTAGGAGCTGAGCTGACATATACATTTTCTAATCCAGAAACTTCTACTTTATCTTCATCATTATTTCCATTTAACCACACTTTAATATCTGGTTTTATAATTGTTCCATTTCCAGCACCTAATACTTTTACTATAAATACCAAAGTTTGCTTTCCAGGTATTGTAGTACTATCTTTGCTCATTTGATAATATCCTGTAAGTGTTAATCCATCACTTGATAAAGTAGCATCTTCTATCCATCCCATAGAATCTACGTCCCATTTTACTTCTTCATTTGAAATTTCACTGGGCAAAATAGCTTCAAAATATAATTTTCCTCCACTATAACTTGTTGCTCCACTACTATTTAACACCATTGTATTTTCTACTGTCCATGTTATTTGATCAAATGAACGTACTACATTATTATCTTCACTAGAATCATTTCCAGGATCATTATTTGTATCAAAAGGAGCAGTTCCTGTCTTTTGTTGAGTTATTACAGCTGATGATATCTTTGCTCCATTATCTGGTAATTCATTTATAGCTTTTACATAATTTATATTAAAAATAATAGTAATCATAATAATTAATATTAGTATAATTTTTATTTTTTTCATATAGCACCTCATAATTCAATTATATTTTATATTATTTTTATAACTTTTTTCAACACTTTTCTACCTTATTATTTTTTGTATTTTTGAGACTAAATAAAATAATAATCTAAAAAACAAAAAACATTCTAAAATTTAGAATGTTTTTTATTATACATATTTTTGCTCTACAATTTATATATAGTAACTGTCAAAGTATTATAATTGTATGATGTAACTATTTTTATACTGTAATCGTTACAATTTCTAAAACAAAAATCTTGCGATCCTGAACTTACTGTAGCTTCATATTTTCTTGGAACATAATTAACTTTTCCAGAATGTGGAGCTTGAGCTGTAACATTTAGTCCAGTATTTATACCTTTTTCTTCAGCATAAGCAATTGCTGCATATGTAGTACTGGATGTCTGACAAATTCCACCACCAGATGCTTGTGCAGTTTGTCCATTTCCAACAAAAACTGTAGAATCTACATATATATTTTCCACCCCTTCTGGATGAACTACTTTTAAATGTGAATAAGTTTCTCCTGGTCTTATAGTCACTCCATTTTGATAATCTGCTGCAAGATGCATATTATATCTGCTGTTTTTATTATATGTACTAGTAGAAGTATATGTTGCAATTATATTTTTATCTGGATCTAAAAGATTATTAATCTTTGAAGAATATGATTCATATTCTTGTTCTGTTAATATTTTTATATATTCACCACTAACATATCCCTCAATCGCATTTCCCTCTACTTTATACCAATTATTTTGCATTTTCTCATATACTCTTAAAATACTTCCAGCTTTTACACAAGTCAAAGATGTTGCCTCTTTATTTGCTTTAGCTCTAATATTTAAGCTATCATTTACATTTACTATAGCATAAGTATTATCGTATGTTACATCTACAGTTATTTCACTTACTTCTTCATCTGTAAGTACACTCACATACTCACCTGATACATAACCACTATTTTGATTATATAAAACTTTATACCAACCGCTATTATATTTCATTTGTAATTCTAAAACATCTCCTTGAGGTATAGTTAAGATAACATTACCATTTTCACTTGGTTCATCTCTTAGATTCAAGTTTGAAATAGTTCTTGCTTTTACATTATCTAGCTTTTCATAATCCTTTTTTTGCTCCTCTATTTTGTTTTCTACTACAGTTGTATTTTGTACATTAATATTTGATACTTCTTCATTTTTTTCATTTATTTTCTTATTTGCAATATAAATAGTACCGCATATCAAAAACAAAAATAAAGCAATAATAATTATTCTTTTTAATACATCCTTCATAAAAAAACCTCCTTAAAATTTAATTAAATTTAAGTTTACGATATAATGTTCTTATATTATACACTAGTTACCATAAAAAAACAATAAAAAGGGCTTGAAAATATAAATTCAAGTCCTTTTTATACTACCAAAAAATTCCACGTTTTTTTGGATTTACTTCTTCTCCAAAAGTTTTAGCAAATTCTATTAAAATTTCCCTTTGTTTATCTGTAAGTTTTTTTGGAACATCAACATCAACAGTAAATTCTAAGTTTCCTCTTCCTTTACCATTTAATATCGGAATTCCTTGATCCTTTACTCTAAACTTTGTACCAGTTGTTGTTCCTTCTGGTATATTAAACTCCATCTCTCCTTCAAGAGTAGGTATTTTTATATCACCACCAAGTGCCATTTTTGTAAATGGTACTCTAACATTTGCAGATATATCAAATCCATTTCTCTTAAAATATTTATGAGGGGCAACTTTCATAACCACATATAAATCACCATTTGGTCCACCTTTTTTACCTGCATCTCCTTCGCCACGTAAAGATATAGCTTGACCATCATCTATACCTGCTGGTACATTAATTTCAATTTTTCTAGATTTTCTAACTATTCCTTTTCCAGAACATTTCTCACATGGTGTTTCAATTACTTTACCTGTTCCATTGCATTTGTCACAAGTCTTTACTGTAGAGAAAGCACCCATAATTGTATTTTGAGTCATTTGAATTTTTCCTCTACCACCACACTTATCACAAGTTATAATTCTACTGCCAGGTTTTGCTCCACTTCCATTACAAGAATCACATTTTTCATTTCTTGTTATACTGATTTCTTTTTTAACACCAAAAGCTGCTTCTTCAAATTTTAGCGACATATTAGTTCTTATATCAGCTCCTCTTGTAGGACCTTGTGATTTTTTAGAAGAAGATCCAAATCCTCCACCAAAAACACTTCCTAATATATCTTCTAAATCAAAGTCTATTCCACCAAAGCCACTAAAATCATAAGCATTAGAATATCCTCCAAAGCCGCTACCACCAAATCCTGCTTGTTCAAAATTAGAGCCAAATCTATCATACTGAGCTCTTTTATTTTCATCAGATAAAACAGAATAAGCTTCATTTATTTCTTTAAATTTTGCTTCTGCTTTTTTCTTATCTTCTTCTGTATGTTGAGCATCTGGATGGTATTGTTTTGCAAGCTTTCTATATGCTCTTTTAAGATCATCTGCTGTTGCATCTTTAGATACACCTAAAATACTATAATAATCTTTTGACTCTGCCACAAAACTTTCCTCCTATTACTAAAATATAGGGTGGTAGAAAGACCACCCTTATATCTTATACTAAATTATTTTCAATTATTACTTGTTATCGTCTTCTACTTTGTAATCAGCATCATGTACAACATTATCTTGATTATTATCTGCAGTTGTTTGTTGTGTATTGTTAGTTGCACCAGCTTGATTTGCTTGAGAATATAATTTTGAAGTTAAATCATAAAATACTTGTGTAAGTTTATCTGTTGCACTCTTAATAGCAGCTGTATCAGTTCCTTCAAGAGTCTTCTTTAAGTTTGCAAGTTCAGATTCAACTTTAGATTTTTCTTCATCTGATACTTTACCTTCTAATTCTTTTAGTGTCTTTTCTGTATTATATACTAATGAATCTGCATTATTTCTAACTTCAACTTCTTCTTTTTTCTTCTTATCTTCTGCAGCATGTGCTTCAGCTTCTTTAACAGCGTTTTGAATTTCTTCTTCTGTTAAGTTTGTACTAGCAGTTATAGCTATTTTTTGCTCATTATTTGTAGCTAAATCTTTTGCAGATACGTGAACAATACCGTTAGCATCAATATCAAATGTAACCTCAATTTGTGGTACACCTCTAGGAGCAGCAGGAATTCCTGTTAAACTAAATCTTCCTAAAGTTTTATTATATGATGCCATTTCTCTTTCACCTTGTAGTACATGTACTTCAACTGATGTTTGACCATCTGCTGCTGTACTAAATATTTGAGATTTCTTAGTTGGTATTGTAGTATTTCTTTCAATTAATTTTGTAAATACTCCACCATAAGTTTCAATACCAAGTGATAAAGGTGTAACATCAAGTAATACAAGATCTTTTACTTCACCAGTAAGTACGCCACCTTGAATAGCAGCACCAATTGCAACACATTCATCTGGATTAATTCCTTTATATGGCTCTTTTCCAGTTATTTTCTTAACTGTTTCTTGTACCAAAGGTACACGTGTAGAACCACCAACTAGTAATACTTTATCTATTTTATCAAAAGTAAGTCCTGAATCTTTTAATGCTTGATTTACAGGTCCAACTGTTGACTCAACTAAATCTGAAATTAACTCTTCGAATTTTGATCTTGTTAAAGTAATATCCATATGCTTTGGTCCTGTTGAATCTGCAGTTATAAATGGTAAATTAATTTGTGCTTGCATTACACCAGAAAGTTCAATTTTAGCTTTTTCTGCAGCTTCTTTTAATCTTTGCATTGCCATACTATCTGTAGATAGATCTATACCGTTGTCTTTCTTAAATTCACTTACTAAATAATCTATTATTCTTTGATCAAAGTCATCTCCACCAAGTCTGTTATTACCAGCAGTAGCCATAACTTCAAAAACACCATCAGCTATATCTAGTATTGATACATCAAATGTACCACCACCTAAATCATATACCATAATTTTTTGTTCAGCATCTTTATCAAAACCATGAGCTAAAGATGCAGCTGTTGGTTCGTTTATAATTCTTAATACTTCAAGTCCTGCTATTCTACCAGCATCTTTTGTTGCTTGTCTTTGAGAATCTGTAAAATAAGCTGGAACAGTAATAACTGCTTGAGTAACTTTTTCTCCAAGATAATTTTCAGCATCAGTTTTTAATTTTTGTAAAATCATTGCTGAAATTTCTTGTGGTGTATAATCTTTATTATCTATTCTTATTTTTTTATCTGATCCCATATCTCTTTTAATTGAGATAACTGTTCTATCGTGGTTTGTAACCGCTTGTCTTTTTGCTACTTGACCTACAAGTCTTTCACCATTTTTTGCAAATGCAACAATTGATGGAGTTGTTCTTGCTCCTTCTGCATTTGGAATTACTATTGGTTCACCGTTTTCAATAACGGCAACACATGAATTTGTAGTACCTAAGTCTATACCTATAACTTTTGACATATTAAATTACCTCCTAAAAATATTCAAGTTACTTATATTATATACTCATGTTTTAGTTCTAATACTAAAATGAGTAACTACCAAATTTTAATTTGCTACTTTTACCATAGCATGACGAATTATTTTGTCACCAATTTTATAGCCTTTTCTAAATACTTCAATTATTTCTTTTTCCCCAAAACTTTCATCTTCTACATGCATTACTGCTTCATGAAAATTAGGATCAAATACTTTATTTAAAGCATCTATTTCTTCAACTCCAAGTTTTTGTAATGTTTCATTAAATTGGTTATATATCATAGCCATACCGTTTTTATATGACTCATCTAGTGTTTCTGCATTTAATGCTTTATCAAAATTATCAAGTATTGGTAATAATTCTGATATAATATCAGCAGAAATTGTATTATACATCATATCTTTTTCCTTTGTTATTCTTTTTTTGAAATTATCAAACTCTGCCATATTACGTTTTAAATGCTCATAATACTCATCTGACTTTTCTTTTTCTTCTTTAAGTTGTGCTTTTAACACTTCTAAATCAGATTTTTCATTCTTTTCTTGAGATTTTGCATCTTCAGTATTCTCTTGTACTTGTTCTTCCATATTGTTATCTTCTTCCTTTTTCACTATTATCCCCCTTTACACTATTTCTACTTTTATTTGATGTTAAAGTATTTTTAAATTTATCATTTATATATTTTAATGTAGATATTGTTTTTGCATAATTCATTCTTTTAGGTCCAATAACAGATAACTTTCCTAAATATTTATTATCTTTTTCTATATCTAAAGAGATTATAGTGTAGTCATTTAATAAAATCTCTTTATTTTCAGATCCTATAACAATACTTAACTTATTATCTTTACTTTTTTGCAATGCAGAATCAATTACTTCTTTAGTTGATATCATATTTATAAAATTTTTAACCTTATCTATATCAGAAAATTCTGGTTTTTCTAATATTTTTTCCATTCCACTATTTAGCTTTTTCATGTCCTTTGACATTTCGTATTTTATACTATTTACCACATCATCCATTATATTTGAAAAAGCTTGTAAATCTTTCATAATCACATTATTTAATGCTAAATGTAATTCCTTAATAGGAGTACCAGCTAAATCTCTATTTAATATATTTGTCATTTGCTCTATAACTTTGTCTTCAACTGTATCAGTAAGTTTTGCTATACAGTCTTTAACTGCTCCATTTTTAGACATTAATACTATTAAAAGTAAGTTATCCGAAATTTTTACAACCTTTATATTTTCTATTGTATCTGTATTGTTTTTAGTAATAACAGTTGGTGTGGATAAAATCTTAGAAACAACATCTGCTATTTGCTCAAATATTGCATCTGTATCTCCAAAACCATTTATAGTATTATCTATATAATTTATATCTACCATAGATAATTTTCTTTCTTTCATTAAATTATCTACATAATATCTGTATCCTTTGGTAGATGGTATTCTCCCAGCGGAAACATGTGGTTGCTCTAAATATCCAGCTTCCTCTAAAAGTTTCATTTCATTTCTTATAGTAGCACTACTATAATCTAAGTGATATTTTTCTACTAAGGTTTTAGATCCTACTGGTTCTGCTGATTCAATGTAATCTTCTACTACAGAAGAAAGTATTTTTTTCTTTCTTTCATCTAAATTCATAACTATCACCATTTTAGCACTCACAATACTTAAGTGCTAACTACTCCTATATAATACACCTATTTTTTTATATTGTCAAGCTTTTTATATAAAAAATATATAAAAAGTAAACAAAAAAAGAATCCTAATTATTAGACTGTTTTAAGTCCAATATTTAGAATTCTTATAATCAAATATTTAAATATTTACTAAACATTTTTATTTAATTTTTTATTTCTTAATACAACAAATACTATTCCTACTATACTTACTACTGCAATACAAGTTACTGCTATTACTGCTATATCTCCTGTGTTTGTTACTTCAAATATTAGTGTATCTGGTGTTTCATCATTTATTGTAAATTCATATCCTTCCATTTCTTGTTCTGCTAGATCATATCCTTCTGGTGCTTCTACTTCGATAAACTTATATGTTCCATATACTGGTTCTTCTACTCTATATTCTCCATTTTCATCTGTTACTGCATCTTTTACTAAGTATACTGTTTCTCCTGCTTCATTTACATATGGTTCTCCATTTTCATCTAGTAATACTATTGAGAATTTACATCCTTGTAATGGCTCTCCTGTCTCTTCATCTGTCTTTTTAACTATTAACTCTTTTATTACTGGTCTATAGTTTTCTACTTCTTCTTTATCATCTTCATTCCATATAAGTTTTTCATTTTCATAGTCTATTGTATAATCCATTACGAATTTATGTGGCTCTGTATTTAATGTATATAATCTTCCGTCTTCTTTATATATATCTGGTGCTTCTATTTCTTGATAGTAATATGTCTCTCCTTGTTCAAACATATCTATTGGTATTTCTGCTATTCCTTTTTCATTTGTTGTAAAACTTGCTATTTCTTCTTGATTTTCATCTGTTATTATAAATTTACAATCTTTTACTTTATCTCCTGTAAATATATCTGTCTTCTCAAATGTAAGTCCCAATGAGTCATTTATTAATACTCTGTATGCTCTTTCTGCTTCAGTATCAAGTGGAGTTATTTCCATTCTTACAATTTCTTGAGCTAATTCATGTGTAGCTGGAGCTTTAGTCTCTTTTAAAAAGTATACTCCAAGAGGTAGCTCATTTAATTCAAATAATCCATTTTCATCTGATACTATTCTTACATCTGAAGTAGTTCCATCATCATTTTTAATTTGTAATGGCTCTTGACATTGTTCATCCAAATAAACGCCATATTCAGCATTCTTTATTGTTATAAAATCTTCACTATTTTCATCTAAATATTCTAGCATTTCCTCTTTTGACATTGAAGCTATATCTTCTAGTAAAATTCTAGATCTTTCAGCTACAATTTCTGGATCTACTCCGTTTGTTCCATATAACCCTTCATTTTCATCTATAAATGATGATGAGCTTAGTTTTAATAATATCATATTAGCTGTTTCAGGAGTATTAACTATATCTTCACCTAAAATTTCACATTTTGGATCAGTTGTATTTTCGTGTTTTACTTCAAAAGTATGTTTTTCTTCATCAAGTTCATAAATACCGCCTGTTTCTATTTCTTGATAATAGTATTTACCGTCTGGTAAATCTACACTAGATACTACTTGTCCGTCAGCTTCAACTTTTACTACGTCAATTAAGTTATCTTTATTTATTAAAACTTTAGTTTGATTATAATTTTTAATGTCCTCATTTGCATAAATTCCAAATACTGCATATTTTTCATCATCAGCTGATACTACATATTTTGACTCTTCAAATTCCTTGTAGAATTTAAATTCAACTGGTTGTCTTTTATTAGATAGCTCTTTTACAGTTGTTTGTATCTTTTGATTTTGATCTTGATTGTTTAAAACAATATCTGGTATATTTGTATCTGTTATAAATCCTAAAGGTGTTACTGTTTCTTTAATTTCATAAGTACCATTATATAATGGAATACTTACTGCTTTTCCTTCGTCATTAGTAACTATCGTATCTACTACTTTTCCTTGAGCAACAAGTTCATGTTTTCCATCTGCTGACATGATAGGGTATTTTGCAATTATTTGATATTCTACTCCACCTAATACTTTTTCAGTGTAAACTGGTTGTTTCATATTTCCATACTCACTCTGAATAGTATTTACATCTGTAAACATTTCACCTTTTTTAATTACTTCAATTTGTGTCATTAATGGCTCATCTTCTACTTTTAATGTATGCACTAAACTGCCATCTTCTAATTTATCTACTTCTACTGTTTTATATAAGTTTACTTCTATTCCACCTTTTGTTACATCACCTAGATCTGCTTCATTTTCAGGAACTGTATATTTAGGATCTAGATAATATCCATCTGGTGCTTCTGTTTCATATACTACATATTTTCCAGCTTTTAATTTTTGCGGTGTTATAAAGAAACCTTGATCATTTGTTACAAATTCTGTAATCATTTGATTACTATCTGTATCTAATAGTTTTACCCATTCCTTATTATCACAATCATATATTTTAAATTTTGCTCCAGCTAATTCTATAACTTCTTTAGTATCTTTATCATATTTTATTACCCTTAAATAAGTCATAAACATTTCATCAGGAATTATTAATCTATATGTGTATTTTTCTGAAGAAGTATCCATCATTATATCTATAGGATCAATTTCTAAATATTTATTATCATTTGTATCATCTTCAGAAATTGTGTATAATCCATAAGGAATATTTTCAAATTTACACAATCCAGTTGAATCTACAACTGCTGTATAAGTTTCTTCTTTATTTGATTTTAATGTCAATCTTAAGACTGCTCCTTTTGCAGGAGAATTTGTTGTAGAGTCAGGATCATCTTTATATTTTATAATGTGTAATTCTGTTGGTATTATTTCATTTTCTGCAGCAACTGTTACACATAAATATCCATCCTCATCAATTTGTGCTGTAGAAGGGTCTACATGATATACTTTATCATTTTTCTTAGTTCCTACAGACTCTTTTATTTCTTTCATCCAGTAATCTTTATATGGTAAGAAACTACTTTTTTGTGAATATCCATTCGCATTAACTGTTAACTCTTCAACTAACTGTGTACATTGTTCATCACTATAAAGTCCATATACTGCGCCTTCAACTGTTGCATCACCTTTATTTCCATCAATTAATTTTAAAGTTTTTTGAACTCTAAATTTTAAACCTGATGTATATACTTTTATATAAGTATATGAAGGTTCTCTTTCTTCAGGTACAAGTCTTGCAAGTGGTTGAATATTATCTGGATCTGAAATTTTCTGCCACAATCTAATTTTTCCTACGCCATTATTTATAACTTTTTTAGCTGAAATTGTTATTGGTGATTCTTTAGAACCAATATTTTCAGTTGACACTATTTTATATTGATTTGAGCCTATATTTATAACTTCAAGATTACTGTTACCAGTTTCAAAAGTTATAGCAACTCTTTCTGCAGCAAACATATTATTTGTATCAGTAAGAACATCTGATTCAAATCTTTTTGTTTCATTATTCCATTTTAACTCTACAGTACTTGCTGACTCTGGAGTTTTACTTGTAAAGCTTAAGTCTTTACGTGCATTATCTACATTTTCAACTATAATATCATATGCATTTCTAGCTCTTCTTTCTGGATCATTTGGATCGTCTACAAAGAATGATCCAATTTGATCTCTTAATGCTGTGTTATCCCATACACCTGATGAAGCAAGCCAAGATGCTACTTGAGTTGCCCAAATTGCACCCGCATTTCCTCTTATATATCCATATGTATTCCATAAGTCTATAGGACCACTTCCTTTAAATGAATCTGCTGCAGATGGAGTATCAAATCCATAAATATATACTAAGCTTATTAAGTCTTTTATCTCATCTGTAAGTTCTGATCCATTACTGTCTACTTGATCCACTTGTGGAATATTTGTATTTTGTGTGGATAAATTCATTCCATATCCAACACAGTATAATAAATAGTACTTTCCATTACTTTCAACTCTTCCAGCATATAATGTATGTGTACCAGTTGATTCTTCTAAATTTACTTTATTAAATGGAAAAGGAAAATCTGTAACTCTAGGATATCCCTTTCCATATGCTGGACTGCTATAAGTACCCATAGCAAGTTGCATTGTTCCACTTATATCATCTTTTAGTGGTTCTACAACATTACCATTATCATTATACAAAAGTCTAGCATTTACTGTAGTATTTCCATTTGCTAAAATGACAATTGCAAAAAGCATAAATACGAATAAAAAATATCGTAACTTAGATTTCATTATACTATCACCTCTCCATAATAAATTTCATATCATTATTATATCATTTTAAGACATAAGATCAAATAAAATTACAGTTTTAAATATATTTGCTTCTTTTTTTTACTTTAATATTACTTTTAAATTACATTTGTGTTTCTAAAAAAAAAAAAACAGTATACTATAAAAAATTATATAGCATACTGTACATATTATTATTTCAATATTTTTAGAATATCACTTGCAGACAACATGTTTTGATCTCCTGTAATCATATTTTTAATTGTAAACATACCTTTTTCTTTCTCTTCTTGACCTATAATAATAACATAAGGAATTTCTAAATTATTTGCATATGAGAATTTATTTTTTATTTTTGAATCCTCTTTATAGATTTCGTTTGGTATGTTGTTTTCTCGTAATAAATTAGATATATTTACTGCTTCTTCAAACTCTGAGCCCATTGGAATTATTCCTACTTTTGAAATTGACTTTTTAGTAGTATTTAGTAATCCTAATTCTTTTAAATTATAAAATAATCTTGTAAGTCCAATAGAAATTCCAACTCCAGGTAAATTCTTCTTTGTATAATAGCTAGCTAAATTTTCATATCTACCACCTGAACAGATACTACCAATTGATTCATACCCTACTAAATTTGTCTCATATACTGTTCCTGTGTAATAATCTAATCCCCTTGCAATTGTCAAATCTACAGTGAAGTTCTTTTCCTCAACATTAAATAGTCTTACATATTTTACAACTTCTTTTAGTTCCTGTAGCCCTTCTTTAAAAATATAACTATTAAATCCTAATTGTTCTAACTTTTCTAGCTTTTCATCAGTTGTTCCATCTATCTTAAAAAATTCTTCTATTTTATTAATTATACCATTAGATAATTCTAGCTTTCTTAATTCTTCTTTCACTGCTTCCATGCCTATTTTTTCTAGTTTATCTATAATAATTAATATTTCTGTTTTCTTTTGAGAAATATTTAGCTCATCAAATAATCCATTTAATATTTTTCTATTATTTATTTTAATAATAAAATTATCAAAACCTAAATTTTTAAAAGTGGTGTAGATAACGCTTGGAATTTCTGCATCATTAATTATACTTAATTTTCCATCACCAATTATATCTATATCACATTGATAAAATTCTCTATATCTGCCCTTTTGTGCTCTTTCTCCTCTAAACACTTTTCCTATTTGATATCTTCTATATGGAAAAGTCAAATCATTATAATATTGTGCTACATATTTTGCTAATGGTACTGTTAAGTCAAATCTTAAACTTAAGTCTTTATCTCCTTTTCTAAAAGAATATATTTGTTTTTCTGTTTCACCACCAGCCTTTGCAAGCAATACTTCAGATGACTCTATTATTGGAGTTTCTTCTGGCAAGAAACCATATAATTCATATGTCTTTTTTATAATATCTAGCATTTCATTAAATTTTATTTGATCTTGTGGCAACAATTCCATAAATCCACTTAAAGTTCTTGGTTCTACTCTTTTTATATTTTCCATCACAATCTTCCTTCCTTTTTATCATTAATTAAGTATACTATGTTTTTTATATAAAAAAACACGTAAGTTCTTGGCCTTACGTGTAAATAAATATCACACATCAGGCACAACAAACTATGCCTGAGCTAATTCAATTTTAAAGCGCAGACATAGAATAAATATGATGATGTGCTAATGTGCTTTTTACTCTTAATACATTCATTTTTATTCTACTCCTTTCAAATACATAAATATTATACAATAGATATAAAAAATTGTCAATTAAAAAGTATTAAAGACATTAGAATATACATAAAAAACGTAAATAAAAATACCAAAAAAGTAACACAAGATGAAAAGAATAAATTGCTTTTTCCAGAAGTATTAGAGCTAATTTTCCAAAAGCATATAATATTTTGTATAACAGATGCAAAATAAATACTATATGTTGGTATTAAAAAACTTATATTCCATACTTTATTCATATTATATAGTTTATTTATATATATAATTATTATTAATGTAAATATAGCTATTATACACATAGACTGTAAAGCTTTAACTGAAGTACTAATAACTAATTTATATTTTTCTTCTTCATTCATAACAATCACCTAACTCTCTATATATTAACATTTTATTATTAAAAAATAAATATTTTTAACATGTTTTTTTATTTATCATTTAATATAGTAGATAGAAAGGAGTAAAACATGTGAATTTGATATCTACTCTTTTATTTACTATATCCTCTAATTTAGATAATATTCCTATTGGAATTTTTTTTGCTTTAAATAATAAAAAAATAAAAATTAAAGATCTATTTGAAATATCTTTTTTTACTAGCATATTCACCCTTTTTATAATGATAATAGGAAAAATTATATGTAAATTTATAACACTTGAGCATGCCAATAAGATAGGTGCATACATAATAATATTTATAGGAATACATGGTATTTTAAAAGAATTAATAAATCTATTTAAAAATAAGACAAATATTGTAAAAAATAAAAATATTACATATCTTTCTAAATCTAAAATAATTATATTCTTATCTATAAATAATTTAGCACTGGGAATTAATGCTAGCATAACTGGACTAAATTATATTTCATGTAGTATATTTACATTTATATTTGGATCTATATTTTTATATATTGGCTCATTTATTGGAAAAAATATAAATTATAATTTAATTTCAAATATTTTACAATATTCTTCATATATAATAATATTACTTTTAGGAATTATTGAATTAATATAAAAAGACAGCTTAAAGAAATTTTAAATTTCCTATTAAGCTGTCTTTTATTATTTTAAAAATTACATACTTTTATTTTTTTGATTCTTATGTCTTATTATAACGAATACTATTCCTGCTATACATACCACTGCAACTACTGCTATTGCTACTACTGCTATATCTCCTGTGTTTGTTACTTCAAATATTAGTGTATCTGGTGTTTCATCATTTATTGTAAATTCATATCCTTCCATTTCTTGTTCTGCTAGATCATATCCTTCTGGTGCTTCTACTTCGATAAACTTATATGTTCCATATACTGGTTCTTCTACTCTATATTCTCCATTTTCATCTGTTACTGCATCTTTTACTAAGTATACTGTTTCTCCTGCTTCATTTACATATGGTTCTCCATTTTCATCTAGTAATACTATTGAGAATTTACATCCTTGTAATGGCTCTCCTGTCTCTTCATCTGTCTTTTTAACTATTAACTCTTTTATTACTGGTCTATAGTTATCTACCACTTCTTTGTTTTCGTTATTCCATACAATTTCTTCTTTTTCATAGTCTATTGTATAGTCTAGTACAAATTTATGTGGCTCTGTATTTAATTTGTATAATTTTCCATCTTCTTTATATATGTCTGGTGCTTCTATTTCTTGATAGTAATATGTCTCTCCTTGGTCAAACATATCTATTGGTATTTCTGCTATTCCTTTTTCATTTGTTGTAAAGCTTGCTATCTCTTCTTGATTTTCATCTGTTATTATAAACTTACAATCTTTTACTTTATCTCCTGTAAATATATCTGTCTTTTCAAAATAAAATCCTAATGATCTATCTATTAATAATCTATATGCAAGTTCACTTTCTAAATCAGATGTTGTTAACTCTATTGTTACTATTTCATCCGCAAGCTCTGCTTCTACTGGAGCTTTTGTTTCTTTTAAATAATATACTCCTAATGGTAAGTCTTTAACTTCTGCTAATCCATGTTCATCTGTTGTTATTTTTACTTCTGTTCCATCTTTTAATTTTAATGGTGTTGTACATTCTTTATCTAAGTATATTGAATATTCTGCTCCTTTTAATACATAATTTGAATTATTCTCTTCTAAATACTCAATTAACTCATCTTTTGATAAGCTTCTTATCTGTTCTAATAATTGTTGTGATAATGCATCTAATTTTGTTTGATCAATATCATTTGATCCATATAAGCCAGTTTTATCTAAAAATGTTGACATACTTAATTTTAATAGCATTAAATCTGCTTTTTCTAGTGTATTTGTTATATCTTCTCCTTTTATTTCTACTAATGGTGAATCTTTTGAATAATCTATTACAAAATCGTATTTATTTAAATCAGGCATATATGATGGAGAAGCTTCTATTTCTTGATAATAGTAATCTCCTGCTGGTAAATCTAATGTCTCTTCCACTGTTCCATTATCATCTGTTCTTATTGTCTGTATTAAATCTCCATTATTTATTACTATTTTTCCTTTATAGTCTTTTATATCATGTCCTGCATATACTCCAAATACTGCATATTTTTCTTCTTCATCTATTTGATATATGTAATCTGATTCTTCAAACTCTTTTATAAAGCTTAATTTTGCATTTTTATTTTCATTTTCTAAATCTAAATTTTCTATTACTACTGGTACTTCTTGTCCTTCATATTCTAATTCAAAATCTATTGGTTTATCATTTATTATTACTCTATCATCTTCCGTTTTTACTTCTTTTAAATAGTATTTTCCTAAGTCTAACTCTTTTGATTCTGCATATCCACTCTCATCTGTTGTTATTGTATCTACTTTTTGATTTGCGTATACATATATTTCTTTTTTATCTGGTGATTTTATATCTTCTGCTGCATATACTTCATATGTTATTCCTTTTAATCCTTGTTTTGTATATACTGGTCTTTTTTCAATTCCGTATTCTCCTTCTACTATTTTTATATCTGTTAACATTTCTCCTACTTTATATATTTCTACTTTTCCTTTTGCTCTTTTATCTGGCATTTCTACTTTATATATCAAATCTCCTGCATCTAGTCCTGGATATTCTTCATCATTTGCTATTCCTAATGATATTTTATTTATCTCTAAATGTTTTCC
>CALXJI010000008.1 GCA_944388585.1 uncultured Clostridia bacterium | reverse complement strand
GAAAGAATACAAAATGATGGAGTGTTACCTATGATTACTTCATGTAGCCCTGGATGGGTAAGATTTGCTGAAAAAAATTTCCCTGAAAATTTAGACCATCTATCTAGTTGCAAATCACCTCATCAAATGTTTGGAGCTATAATTAAATCATATTTTGCAGATAAATATAATATTGATAAAGAAAAAATTTGTGTTGTGTCAGTTATGCCATGTATTGCAAAAAAATATGAATGTTCAAGACCTGAGATGGAAGTAGATGGTATAAGAGATGTAGATTATGTTATTACTACTCGTGAACTTGCAAGAATGATAAAACAAGCAAATATAGATTTTTGCGAACTTGAAGATGGAAAATTTGATGAGCCAATGGGAGAAGCAAGTGGAGCAGGAGCTATATTTGGAACTACAGGTGGAGTAATGGAAGCAGCAATAAGAACAGCAGTAGATACACTTGAAGGAAAGAGTATGGATAAACTGGAATATACACAAGTACGTGGTGAAAAGGGAATTAAAGAGGCAACATTGAAAATTGCTGGAAAAGATATTAAAGTAGCAGTTGCAAGTGGTCTTGCTAATGCAAGAAAAATTATGGAACAAATAAAAGATGGAAAGTGTGATTATCATTTTGTAGAAATAATGGCATGTCCTGGAGGATGCATAATGGGAGGAGGTCAGCCTATTAAAAGTTCAAAAATAAGATCTACTGTAGATGTTGCAAAATTAAGAAGAGATGCACTATATTCAATAGATGAAAAAAGTGTTGTAAGAAAATCTCATGAAAATCCATTTATGATTAAATTGTATAAAGAATTTTTAGAAAAACCAGGAAGTCATAAGGCACATAAATATTTACATACAACATATACTAAAAAAGAAAAATATGACATATAGTAAATAATATAAAATGGAGTATTTACTTAATTCGAATACTCCATTTTATATGTTATTTTTTATTTGTATAAAAATTTATTTGCTCTACTAGAAATTCTTTAAATTCTTTTTCAAGTTTAGGTAAGTCTTTAAAGAGTTTTTTATTATCTATAATATATTCAAAAATTTTTTGCTTATAATATTTATTTTTTAAAAATTTCATAAAAAAGAAAGAATAATAATAACCATTGTTTTTGGCAAATATATCATTATCATCATTACCCAAAAAATAAGTTATTGATTTTAGATTATTGTTATTAAAATCTTCTACAATTTTACTAAACTTTCCAGTTGTCATTTGAGAAGATATATATGTAGATAATGCTTCTTCTAAAATATTATATCTTTTGCTATCAGTATTAATTGGTATTTGTTTTGATAAATAATGTATAGATTCATGAAGTGTGAGTGTAATTGTTTCAGGTATGTTATGTACATTTGGAACTAAGTATACTCCATCATTTGTGGTTATTCCTGTAACCCATTTAGGAACACTATTTTTATATGAATTATTTAGTGATAAGATATAATTATCTAGATTTTCTTTAGATAAAAAATATATATTAATATTACAGTTTAATATATTAGGATAATCAATAAAATAGTCATATATGTTTTTATTGTTGTATTTATTTAATAATTCATTATTTATGTTTTTTATTACATCATTAGAAATTATATTGTTACTATGAAAAGTAAAGTTTATTGAATGTTTCAAACTTATCACCAAATATATTTTAACATACTTTTTTAATATTATATAGCAATTAATACAATTTCTGTAGGAAATATTCTTGTTCCATAACATCTAAGATAAAATTTATAGTCTTTATTGTATTCTCTTATAATTTTTGGAATTTTCCATAAATCTTCATGATTGTGATATACTGATATAAGAAGTTTAGGCTTTTCATTTATTATATGATTTTTAGCACCTTCTAATGCTTTTTTTTCATATCCTTCAATATCCATTTTAATTAATGTAATTGGCTCTTTTATATCAATATCTAGAGTAGAAGATTCTATTTTTTCACTACCATTTTGTGATACCATATTAGCAGAAGTACTTACTGAGTTTTGTGATATGTACAATGGTTCACAATTATTAGATAGTGCTTTATTATAGCATATAATATTTGGATAGTTTTTTAAGTTGATTTTTAATGCTTCAATATTAGATTTTGTTATATCATAGCAATAAATTTTTTTATAATTTTGAGTACCATAATTATTTACATAGTCAATTACTGTATCTCCTATAAAAGCACCGGCATCAACTATTACTTCATTTTCATCACATTTTACTATATCTAAGTCAAAGTAATGGGAAAAATTTTTTTCAAAAGATTCTTCTATTGAATTAAAATCAAATTGATACCAGTTACTAAGTATTGAATAGAGAAGTTTTTTAGAACGATAATCACATAGATTATTATATAGTGTGATATAATCATCTACATGTTCTTTTAAGGATATAGCTCTGTTGTACAATTCTTCATAATCATTTTCATATCTTTTAAGTCTGCCCCAATAAGGAAATTCATCTAAAAATTTTTCTAAAGAATCTTTTGTAGCGTCGGGAATAATTAAATATTTTTCTTTTATATTTTCATATATTTCTTCTAAAGATAGTGTATTAAATATAGAAGTTAAAGTTTTAAATTTTTTATCAATAATATACATATTAAATCCTCCTAATAACATGTATATTAAAAAAACGAGACAATATGTAAAAAATAAGCCTTGATTAAATCAAGACTTATTCGTTATTATTTTGATGTTTAGGTTTTAATTTTAGTTTTCTTATAGGTCTGTTTTCATATTTTACAGCCATATCTTGTAATTTAAATACTTCTTGTTGCCACTGTAGTCTATATTTTTCTAATACTTTTTTATCTACTTTTCCATATTCTCCTACTGCACCTTCCATATACATTGGTCTACCATATACAACTCTTGTTCTTTTAAAAAGACGAGGTTGCTCTAAAAATACAGGTATAATTGGTACATTAGTTTTAGCTGAGATAAAAAATGCTCCTGATTTTATTCTAGATAATTTATTTTTATTTAAATCAGATATAGTACCTTGTGGAAAGAGCATAAATAATTTGTTTTTTCCGTCTTTAAAATAGTCTATAGCTTCTAGTAGTTCAACACCATTATGACTATCTCTATCAATTTTAACCACGTCTATCATATTAAGAAATACTGCCATAAATTTATGTTTAAAACACTCTTTTTTTGCAAGTATTCGTATGTTTTCATTATGTGTCCACATAACAGGACCGTCAGCATCACTTACATGATTTGGACATAAAATGTATTCACCATTAGTTAAGTCTGGCTTGTTGTATTCTTTTACTCTATATAAAACTTTTCCTATTAAAAATTTACCTACAACTTTTAACGTTTTACCCATAATATCCCCCTTGGTGTATTGTAATTGTAAAACAATATTAAGCTTATTATACAACAAAAAAAAAAATCTGTAAAGTAAATATTTTTTGTTAAATTATGTATATTACTATTTCTTTTTGTTGTTTGTCATATAATAATATATTTTTGTTATTGTCTAAATATGTAAAAAATGATATAATTTTGTAGTGGAAAAGAGGTATGCAATGGATAAAATAATGGGAATAGGAGTAGGAGTAATTTTATTAAATAAAAATAATGAGATATTGTTACTTTTAAGAAATGGTGATGCATCCCTTGCAGATAGTGATATGCACTATGAGGGACAATATACACTTCCTGCTGGTAAAGTTAAATTTGGAGAAGAATTTGAGGAAGCTGGTATAAGAAAAGTAAAACAAGAAACAAATTTAAATGTAGATGATATAAAAGTTATATGTTTATTAAATGATCATAATGAACATGCACATTATGCAACCGTTGGATTGCTTTCAAAAAGCTTTAATGGAAGTATAGATTTAGGAGACACATTAGAACATATTTTGTATAAATGGGTAGATATTAATAATTTGCCAAGAAATATTTGTAAATCTAGTTTAGATATAATTAATAGATATAAGGAAAATGTATTTTATAAAGAGGGAGAAAAGTGGAAGAAATAAAAATTAAAGTAAATTGTTTTAATTTGAAATATACACTTGAATGTGGACAGTGTTTTAGATGGAAATATTTAGATGGATATTATGTTGGAGTAATAAAAGATAGAGTTATAAAAATAAGACAAGATAAAGATTATTTATATGTAAAAAGTAATAATATGGATAATATTGAAAATGTGGTAAGGGATTATTTTGAATTAGATAAAGATTATGAAAGTATTGAAAAAAGAATTGTCAAAGTAGATGATTATGTTAAAGAGGCAATAAAAAATACTAGTGGACTAAGACATTTAAATCAAGATTTTTTTGAAACTATAATATCGTATATAATATCTGCCAATAATAATATTCCAAGAATATCTAAGTCAGTAAATGAAATATCTAAAAGATATGGTAAAAAAATTGAATTTGAAGGTGAAGATTATTATCTTTTTCCGACTCCAAAACAATTAGAAAATGTAACAGTTGAAGATTATAGAAGCTGTGGTGTTGGATTTAGAGATAAATATATTTATGATACCGTAAAAAGAATAAATGAAAAACAAGTGGATTTAGATAATATACAAAAAATGGATACACTAGATTTAAGAAAAGAATTACTAAATTTGATGGGGGTAGGACCAAAAGTTGCAGATTGTATATTACTATTTTCTTGTAATAGAGAGGAAGTTTTTCCTATTGATGTATGGGTTGAAAGAATAATGGAGAAATTATATTTTAATAGTCAAACTACAACAAAGAAAAAAATATTAGAATATGCTACTTCGCATTTTGGAAGTGATGCAGGAATTATTCAACAACATTTATTTTATAATATAAGAGAAAATATGATATAAAGTAGAAATTTAATTATGTAGAATTAAATTCCAATATTTCTGAATTCTTAATCTTTTTTTTACAAAAATAGTGCTTTTTTATTGACTTTAACTTTATTATATGATAAAATAACTAAGCATACATGAGTTGAAGAGCGTGGAGGTGTATTTATAAATGAGAGAAAATATAACAATGGCGTGTACAGAATGCAAACAAAGAAACTATGAAACTCAAAAAAATAAAAGAAACAATCCTGACAGAATTGAAGAGAGAAAATTTTGTAAATTCTGTGGAAAACATACAATACATAAAGAAACAAAATAATTACTTATTAATTTAATGAGGAGTGAATTGTGATGGCAAAGGGATTTGTTAAGGGAGTAAAAAGCGAGTTAAAAAAAGTAGTATGGCCAACAAAGCAACAGCTAATTAAAAGTACAACTATGGTAATATTTTTGATAGTTGTATTTTCTGTTGTAATTTTAGGACTTGATATGTTACTTGAACTAGGTGACACACATCTTTGGAATTTTATCCAAAATAAAGTTGGTTAATTATAATTCTTTTATTTATAAAGAAATTTTAAGATAAGGAGTTGAATGTTGTGGAGAATGAATTAGGTACAGATTCATCAGCACGTTGGTATGTTGTATACACTTATTCAGGATATGAGAATAAGGTGAAAGCAACACTTGAAAAGATTGTTGAAAATAAAGGTATACAAGATAAAATACAAGAGATTATAATACCAATGGAAGAAGAAATAGAAATAAAAGATGGTAAACAAAAATCTTCTATAAAAAAAGTTTTTCCAGGATATGTTCTTGTTAAGATGATAATGACTGATGAAACATGGTATGTTGTAAAAAACATAAAAGGTGTTTTCAACTTTGTAGGAGTTGGAGATAAGCCATTACCACTTACAGAAAAAGATATGCAATCTTTAGGAATTGAAGATGTAATCAATGTAGATTTTGAAGTTGGAGATAGTGTTAGAATAACAACAGAGCCTTTTTACAATTATCCAGCTGTTATCGAAGAAATTTTTAAAGATAAAAAAAGAGTAAAAGTAAAAGTTTCTATGTTTGGTAGGGAAACTACTGTAGACTTAGAATTTAATCAAATTCAAAAAATATAAAAAAGTTTTAAGTATATTTTTTAATATATTTATATAAACCTATGCTTAAGGGGGTGAAAATGATGGCAGAAAAGAAAGTTACACATGTTGTAAAACTACAAATCCAAGCTGGTAAAGCTAATCCAGCACCACCAGTAGGACCAGCATTAGGACCAACTGGAATAAACATAATGCAATTTTGTAAAGATTTCAATGAAAAGACTGCAAAAGATGCTGGAATGATATTCCCAGTAATATTAACAGTATATGCAGACAAAACATTTGATTATGTTTTAAAAACTCCACCAGCAGCTGTTCTTTTAAAACAAGCAGCAAAAATCGAAAAAGGTTCAGCTAGACCACATAGAGATAAAGTTGCTACAATAAAGAGAGCTCAAGTAGAGGAAATTGCAAATATTAAAATGAGAGATCTTAACGCATCATCATTAGAATCTGCAGTATCTATTATAAAAGGTACAGCAAGATCAATGGGGATCGTCGTTGAAGACTAATTATGGGAGAACATTTTTGTTCGCTAATACCAAAGGAGGGGAAAAAGAATGAGTAAAAGAATGGACGAAGCTAATAAGTTAGTTGAAGCAGGAAAACTATATGATGCTAAAGAAGCTATAGATCTTGCTTTAAAAATGCCTAAAGCTAAATTTGATGAAACAGTTGAAATGCATATAAAACTTGGTGTTGATTCAAAACAAGCTGATCAACAAGTTAGAGGAGTCATTGTACTACCAAATGGTACAGGTAAATCTAAAAAAGTTTTAGTAATTGCTAAAGGAGATAAGGCTGAAGCTGCTAAAGAAGCTGGAGCAGACTTTGTTGGTGATGACGATATGATACAAAAAATCCAAAAAGAAAACTGGTTTGGATTTGACGTGGTTGTAGCTACACCAGACATGATGGCTTCATTAGGAAGAATAGCTAAGTTATTAGGACCAAAAGGATTAATGCCTAATCCAAAATCTGGAACTGTAACTATGGATGTTGCTAAAGCAGTATCTGAAATTAAAGCTGGTAAAATCGAATATAGATTAGATAAAACTAATATAATTCACTGCCCAATAGGAAAAGTTTCATTTGGAGCTGAAAAATTACTTCAAAACTATGAAACTTTACTAAACGCTATTGTTAAAGCAAAACCTGCCGCTGCTAAAGGTACTTACTTAAAATCTATTGCTATATCAACAACAATGGGCGTAGGTATAAAAATAAACCCAAGACAGTAAGTGGAATTTTCCATAAATCTTACCGAGGTTTTTAATATTGTAACGGAACACTAAGTTTTTGTTAGATACTTAAAAATCTCGTAAGTGTCTGGCAAAAACTTTTTTTGAATTTAAGGAGGTGTCAAAAAAATGCCAAGTGAGAAAATACTAAATCAAAAGAAAGCAAAAGTAGAAGAACTTTCTGAAAAATTTAAAAAAGCTAAAATGATTGTTTTAACTGAGTATAGAGGAATTAGTGTTGAAGATGATACTAAATTACGTGCTCAAGTTAGAGCTGATGGTAACGAATATGTTGTTGTTAAAAATTCTACAATTGTATATGCTTTAAAAGCAGCTGGAATTGAAGGAATTGATTCATTAGAAGGACCAACAGCAGTTGTTATTGGATATGAAGATTATGTTGCACCAGCAAAAGTTGTAAATGATTTTGCTAAGGATCATGATTTTTATACTATAAAAAATGGTATAATGGATGGAAAATTAATAGATGTAGCTGAGGTTAAAAAACTTGCATCTTTACCATCAAAAGATACATTATATGCTATGCTTGCCTCTGCATTACTTGGAAATATACGTAATCTTGCAGTTGTACTTGATCAAGCTAGAGAAAAACAAGCTGAAAATGCTTAATTAAAATTGTAAAAAATTAATTATATATATAGGGAGGAATTTAAAATGGAAAAAATAGAAAAATTAATTGAAGAAATTGAAAAATTAACAGTTATTGAACTTGCTGACTTAGTTAAAGCTATTGAAGAAAAATTTGGAGTAAGCGCTGCTGCTGCTGTTGTTGCTGCAGGACCTGCTGCTGGTGGAGCTGCTGGAGCAGAAGAAAAAACAGAATTTAATGTTGTATTAAAAGATGCTGGTGCTACAAAAATTGCTGTAATCAAAGCAGTTAGAGAAGCTACTGGACTAGGACTTAAAGAAGCTAAAGATTTAGTTGATGCTGCTCCTAAGACAATAAAAGAAAATATGCCAAAAGAAGAAGCAGAAAAACTAGTAGAAGCTTTAAAAGCAGCTGGTGCTACAGTTGAAATGCAATAATATTTAAACTAAGAGATGAGAAATCATCTCTTTTTTCTATATAAAAACTGCTACTAAAAAGTAGCAGTTTAACTATTTTCTATTAAGAATTTAAATAATAAACATTTTATTTGGTAATTATCATATTTTGTTATATTAAAATACCTATAATATGAAGATGAGGACTTTATACATCTTTTAAGTTTTGGAATATATGTTCTAATTATATTTTTTATTTTATTTATAGAATTAGTTTTATAGTAACTAGATAAGCTTAAAAGAGCAAATATAATAAATCTTGTATCTACACTTAAAAGACTATACTCAGTTTTTAATTTGAAATAGTCATTTAAAATAGTTGGATTTTTTTGAGCTTCTAAAAAATTTTGATTATAAATAAGATTATATTTTTTTATAGCCATATCTTTTTTAGTGTAATCTTTATCTAATTTGTTAAATTCATAGAAGCTTTTTAAAGCTATTGATATATAATAATTTGTATAAAAGACAAGTCTATCATTATCTTTACATCCAGTATCAATAAGGATTGATATTGTTGCAATAGACATCTTTAGTCCATTTAATAACACTTCATTTTTAAATTTTAGATCTTTCATATAATAACCCTCCTTTAAAATATTAATTTTTAAGTAAAGTATATTAATGTGTGTATATTATATCTTAATATAAAAAGAAAAACAAGTGCTATATCGCACTTGCTACAATTTCATTAACTTTATCAAGAAGTTCATTTTTTTCTTTTGAGTTTAAATTTTTCTTTATGTGTTTAAATTCTTGAATAATTTCTTTAGTAGAACTTGAAATTTGATTCTCATCATAACTTTCTTCTTGAAACATTCTAAGAAGAAAATTCTCCTTAAATAGTTTTTGCATATTTAATGAGGAAAGTCTAGGTAATAAATAAGTATTATGAGTCTGCATATATTCAAATATTGTATTTATTGCACAGTTATATATGAAAATATTCCTTTCTTCTATTGAATACTCTTTTGAAAGTTCGTTTGCAAAATCATCTTTAGTACACAATAAATATCCTAGAAAATTCCTTAAAGTTATATCGATTTTTTTAGAATTATTTTTAGACATAAAACAACCTCCTCTAATATTAATTTAAAGATTAGTATACATAAAACTATATAATATTATATAATAATTTAGGCAAAATGTCAATAAAACATTTATATTTAATAATTTGTATGGTATAATATAAATGTATGGGGATGTAAGGTTTCGACGGATCTTTGAAGATATTATAAGCGAGTAGTGGATTCTCGTTGGCCACTATAAAAACGAGAAATTAAAATTAAACGCAGATAGACAATTTGCAATGGCTGCCTAATTTATAGCAGCGGTTTTTATTGGTTTTGCTAGAGTACTGATAAAAGCTTCATAATTATCTAGCTAACAAATTTATCTAAAGATTGTAGGATAAAGGGTAATTACAATCATATTACTACATTTTTTGTAAATGTTTTATTGTAGTAATATCTTAATATAACATTTACTGCACTCGGAGAAAGTAATATTAACGAATTTTCGGACGTGGGTTCGATTCCCACCATCTCCACCAAATTTTATAAAAAACTTGAATCATATATGAGGTTTTGAGTTTAATTATGTCAAAGCATTGTAATATAGAACTTGACAAAATTGATAAAAATGAATATAATAATATTAATTATTTTGTTAGCAATGACGGGCTTGGCAACCTAACAGCTATAATATGGTTAATTTAAGAGAACAAAGTATGGTGGAACCGCGTTTTATACGCCCATACAATTTTGTTCTCTTTTTTGTTATAAGGAGATGATTTAAATGGAAAAATTAACTATGGAGCAAATTTCAAATTATTGTAAACATTATGGATTTATTTACCCTGGTAGTGAAATATATGATGGTTTTGCTAATACATGGGATTTTGGGCCTTTAGGAAGTAGAATGCTAAATAACATTAAAGATTGTTGGAGAAAAAGATTTATTCAACAAAGAGAAGGCTCATATGAAATAGATTGTGGTATTATAATGAATCCTAAAGTTTGGGAGGCTTCTGGTCATGCAAAGTCATTTAATGATCCACAAGTTGATTGTAAGGAATGTAAAAAAAGATATAGAGCAGATCATCTTATATCATATTTTACCAAAGAAGTTGATCCAGATTTAATGACATATGAAGAAATGAATAAATATATTAAAGAAAATATTACATGCCCTAATTGTGGTAAAGCTAATTTTACTGACTTAAAGGAGTTTGATTTAATGTTTAAAACATATAGAGGTACTATTAGTGATAAGAAAATAGAAATATATTTAAGACCTGAAACTTGTCAGGGAGAATACATTAATTTTCAAAACGTCTTAAGAACAACTAGAGAAAAATTACCATTTACTATTGCTCAAATTGGTAAGAGCTTTAGAAATGAAGTGACTCCAGGTAATTTTTTATTTAGAACCATTGAATTTGAACAGATGGAATTGCAGACTTTTTGTAAGCCAGGTGAAGATAAAGCAATTTTTGATTTTAATAGAGAACAATCTATGAAGTTTTTAACTGATTTAGGGGTAAATCCAGAAAATTTGAGATTCAAAGATCATGATAAATTAGTTTTTTATGCAAGTGCTGCAACTGATATTCAATATAAGTTTCCAACTGGATGGGATGAGCTTTGGGGGATTCATAATAGAACAAATTATGATTTGTCTCAACATTCAAAGTTTTCAGGAAAAGACTTAAGTTATTTAGATAAAGAAACTAAAGAAAAATATATACCATATATAATAGAAACATCAGTTGGTGTGGGTAGAATGATGCTTACATTTTTATGCGATGCATTAAAAAGCGAAAAATTAGAAGATGGTAGTACAAGAGAAGTATTAAAACTTCATCCTTCACTTTCTCCATATAAAGTTGCGGTTTTACCACTTATGAAGAAAATTCATAGTGAAAAGGCAAAGGAAGTATATAATAAATTAAGTAATTATTTTATGTGCACAATAGATGAGTCTTCATCTATTGGTAAAAGATATAGAAGACAAGATGCAATTGGTACTCCATTTTGTATAACTATTGATGATAGTACATTAGAGAATAATACTGTTACTGTTAGAGATAGAGATACTATGAAACAGATTACAATGGATATTGATAGCATTCCATGTTATGTAATTGATAAAATAATGTTTTAATTATTATAATTTAGTAATTATATAACCAAAGGTACTAGTTTACTAAAAAGCTAGTACTTTTTTATATTAATATTATAAAAAATATGATAAGTTGAAAAATATTTTTTAAAATTAGCACTCTCATCTTGAAAGTGCTAAAATAAAGTGATATAATACTAAGTGCAGAAAAATTAAATTTTTATAGTTTAATAGATTATCTAAATAAAAAGGAGGGATAATTATGAATGCACAAAATTTTACACAAAAATCGATAGAAGCTATTAATAATGCTCAAAAACTAGCAATTGAATATCAAAATCCACAAGTTGAAGTAGAACATATATTGCTTGCGCTACTTGATCAAGATAATAGTTTAGTAAAAGAACTTATAAAAAAAATGGGAGTAATTGAAAATTTTGAAAAAGATATAAAAAGAAGAATTGAGAATATGCCAAGAGTGACAGGCGGTGCTAGACCTAGTAATGGTATATATGTATCACAAGATGTAGATATTGTTCTTCAAAATTCAGAAAATATTGCTAAAAAAATGAAGGATGAATATGTATCTGTTGAACATATTATGCTTGCAATTATAGATAATGCTAATGGAGAATTGAAGGAAACATTTAAAAAATATAATATAACAAAAACAGCATTTCTAAAAGTATTATCTAGTGTTAGAGGAAATACAAGAGTTACATCAGATAATCCAGAAGAAACATATGATGCATTAAAAAAATATGGACAAAATTTAGTTGAACTTGCTCGTAATCAAAAACTTGATCCAGTAATAGGAAGAGATAGTGAGATTAGAAATGTAATTAGAATTCTTTCTAGAAAAACTAAAAATAATCCATGCTTAATTGGTGAGCCTGGTGTTGGTAAAACTGCTATTGCTGAAGGACTTGCTTTACGTATTGTAAGAGGTGATGTACCAGAAGGACTTAAAGATTGTACAATATTTTCACTAGATATGGGACTTCTTGTAGCAGGTGCAAAATATAGAGGTGAATTTGAAGAAAGACTAAAAGCTGTACTTCAAGAAATAAAAAAAAGTGAAGGGAAAATAATACTATTTATAGATGAAATTCACACTATTGTAGGTGCTGGAAAAACAGATGGTGCAATGGATGCAGGAAATATATTAAAACCTATGCTTGCTAGAGGAGAGCTTCATTGTATTGGTGCAACAACTTTAAATGAATATAGACAATATATTGAAAAAGACCAGGCACTTGAAAGACGTTTTCAACCAGTAATGGTAGATGAGCCTACAGTAGAAGATACAATTACAATACTTAGAGGACTTAAAGAGAGATATGAAGTATATCATGGAGTAAAAATATCAGATTCTAGTCTTATAGCTGCTGCTACATTGTCTAATAGATATATTACAGATAGATTTTTACCAGATAAGGCAATAGATTTGGTAGATGAAGCTTGTGCAATGATAAAGACAGAGATGGAATCAATGCCTACAGAGCTCGATGAAGTATCTAGAAAAATAATGCAACTTGAAATAGAAGAAACTGCTTTAAGCAAGGAAAAAGATGAGATTTCTAAACAACGTTTAGCTAATATAACTAAAGAAAAGGCAGAATTAAAAGCTAAATTTGACGGAATGAAAGTTAAATGGGAAAATGAAAAAGAAGCAATAGGAAAAGTTCAAAAATTACGTGAGGAAATAGAAAGTGTAAATGCTCAAATTGAAAAGGCGGAAAGAAACTATGAATTAAATAAAGCTGCTGAATTAAAGTATGGTAAATTGCCTCAATTACAACAACAGTTAAAAGTAGAAGAAGAGTTATCCGAAAAAAGTAAAGAAGATGGACTTTTAAGAAATAAAGTAACAGACGATGAAATAGCAAAAATTGTTTCTAGATGGACTGGTATACCAGTTGCAAAGTTAATGGAAGGTGAAAGAGAGAAAATATTGCATTTAGATGAGTTACTACATAAAAGAGTAATAGGACAAGATGAAGCGGTAGAAAAGGTATCTGAAGCTATCATGCGTTCTAGAGCAGGTATTGCAGATCCACGCAGACCTATAGGTTCTTTCTTGTTTTTAGGACCTACTGGTGTTGGTAAAACTGAACTTGCAAAATCTCTTGCAGAGTGTCTTTTTGATGATGAGCGTAATATCATAAGAATAGATATGTCTGAGTATATGGAAAAGCATTCTGTGTCTAAACTTATAGGTGCACCTCCAGGATATGTAGGTTATGACGAGGGAGGACAATTAACAGAGGCAGTAAGAAGAAAACCATATTCTGTAGTATTATTTGATGAGGTAGAAAAAGCACATCCAGATGTATTTAATATATTACTTCAAGTTTTAGATGATGGAAGAATTACAGATTCTAAAGGAAGAACAGTAGATTTTAAAAATACAATAATTATATTAACTTCTAATTTAGGATCTGAATATATATTAGATGGAATAGAACCAGATGGAACTATATCACAAGATGCAAAAGATAAGGTAAATATTCTTCTTAAAAAGAGTTTTAGACCTGAATTTTTAAATCGTTTAGATGAAATTGTATTTTATAAACCACTTATGAAAAATGAAGTATCTAAGATATTAGATTTATTAATTAAAGATCTTGAAAAAAGATTAGAAGATAAACGTATTACTTTAAGCTTAAGTCAAAGTGCAAAAGACTATTTAATAGATAATGGTTATGATGAAATTTATGGTGCCAGACCTCTAAAAAGATTTGTTCAGAGAAAATTAGAAACATTAATTGCAAAGAGTATACTTGAACAAAAAATTTTACCTAATACTAAAGTAAAAATAGATTATGATGGAAAAGAATTAATTATTAAATAAAAAAATAGAGCATCTAAAATATGAATTATAATATTTTAGGTGCTTTTTTGTAACTAAAAAAGTATATATTAATATAATATAGTATCGTGTATTGGAGGAATGTATATGTATCAAGATTATAATAATATATATAATAGAAGGTATGGTTATCCATATTATAGAAGAGAAAAAACAGTAGTTGATGAAGAAATAATATCATTATCTGAAGCATTAGATCTAATAAGAAAATCTATAGCAGACGAAAAACAAGATGAGCTTTTTTATAACGCTTTAATTGAAAAAGCACCAGATGACAATGCAAAAAATATAATAGTAGATATTAGAGATGATGAAAAAAAACATAATGAAATTTTAAGATTTATATATAGCAATATAACAGGTGAAGTATTTAATGATATAAATAATAACGAAAATAAGATAAATGAAGAAACTACATATGCTCAAGATTTGGAAAATGCCTTGTTTGGTGAATTAGATGCAGTTAAAAAATATAGAAAAATAATGGGTGCAATGCCTTCAAGCAAAATGCAAACTTTGATTATGTCTATATTAACTGATGAACTTAGACATGCAAATAAGTATAATTATTTAATACATAAAGCACATGCATAATGCATATAAAAAAGATAGAGGAATTCTATCTTTTATATTGACATTAATATATTATTATATTATAATATATTAATATAGGGAGAAAGAATTATGAAACAGAAGATAACTGAGATGTCTAATATTTTTAAGATATTATCAAATGAAGTACGTTTATGTATTTTAGTAAACTTATGTGGTGGTGAAGAAAAAAGAGTTACAGAACTTCAGTGTTGTTCTAATTCTTCACAATCTTTTGTATCACAACAATTATCTAAATTAAGAGATTTAGGCATTGTTTCCTCATATAAAAAGGGTGTAGAAACATATTATTATCTAAAGGATAAGAATATTTGTGATATAATAAAAAAACTTGGTTTAGTAAATAATAAATGTAATAATAAGGAGGAGATATAAATGTTAAAACATGTAAATTCAAAAAACTTTCAAAAAGAAGTAATTAATTCTCAAAGAGCAGTACTAGTAGACTTTTTTGCTACTTGGTGTGGTCCATGTCAAATGCTTGCACCAGTACTTGAGAAGATATCATCATCTAGAGCAGATTTTGATATAGCTAAGGTAGATATAGATGAGGCACAAGATTTAGCATATAAGTATGGTATTCAAGTAGTACCAACTATGCTTATTTTTAAAGATGGAAAGGTTATGAAAAAAATAGAAGGATATCATAATGAAAATGAAATAGCTTCAGAAATGGCAGAATATGTATAATTTAATTTTAGGGGGAATTTTATGAAAGGATACATTTTAAATCCAGATAAAAAATATGTAGAAAAAATAATCGAGGGTATATATAAAAAGGATGGACATTGTCCATGCAGAGTAAATGTAGATAACACAACACTTTGCCCATGCGATGAATTTATAAAGAAAGGAATTTGTAAATGTAAATTGTATATACCAATAGAAAAATAAAATTGACAACCTATAATCTTAAGATTGTAGGTTATTTTTATGTATAAAAATATAGTGATTAATTTTTACTTATGAAAAACTATATATAATTATTGAATATTTTATAAAATTGTGATACACTTTCGTGTATAGAGGTGTTATTAATGAAGCTAAGTGATCTTGAATTAAAATATAAGCAAAAAGCATATAATATTTTTGATGATATTTTAAATGCACAAAAAGATTTAGAATTTACAAGAATAGATGAGTTAAGAAAAATAAGTAAAAGCATTTTGCAAAATAATAATATATTTGAAAATAAAAAAAATGAATTTTTATATCAATCAATAGAAGACAATTTACATAAATTTGAAGAAAGTATTAATGTTTATACAAAAGATAACTTGGAAAATATATTACAAGGGAAAATATATGATGCTTTAGATAACATTTCGTATAAATTTGAATCTTTAGAGCAAAATGAGGAGTATTCATACGAAGAATATGAATATAATTTAAATGAAGAAGTTGATGAAGATATAATTAAAAATGCTCTATTAAATTATTTAGATAAATATAAATCTAATATCGTTGAAAATTTACAAAAAAATAGATATAGTCAAAATACAATTGATTCTATAGTTGAACAGATAGAAGAAAATATGTATAGCGATTATTCAAATATATTAGCTGAAAAGATTATACAAGACTCAATTAAGAATGTTGATTTATTAAAAGACACATTAGTTAAACTAACAAATAATACTTTAATAGAAATGGAAGATAGATATAATTGTAGTAAAAATGGTATTGAATATGATGAATTTAAACAAAAAAGAGTATCTTTAAAAGAAAAAGCAAAAAGAGTTAATGAATTAATGAATCAAATTGAAATGCTTGACAGTAAAATGAAAAAATTTACGCTTAAATAATATAAGTAGGGGTGGAATATGAAAAAAGAAAGAAGCTTACTTGTTGTTAATAATGATAATATAATAAGTAAGATAATTAAAAGTTTGAAAAATTTCTTTGGAATAAAACAAGAAGAGATAAAAGAAGATTGTAATAGAACGGCTAAAATATTAAAGGAAGAAAAGATAGAAAGAAAAATAAAAAGAGAACTTACATTAGAAGATTTAGAAAATATTGAAAATAGTATCAAAGAAAATATAGATTATATAGATGGACTTGATGAAGACGAGTTAGAATCACTAGATGAATATTATGATATTAGAATTAATGAGTTAGAAAGTATGTTAAATGATAAAAAGTCTGGATATTATAAATTAGTTTCAGCAGCAAAATTGAGAGAGCTTTAAATGAAAGATGTTTTATTTCATTTAGAGCTTTTTTCTTATAAATTAAAATTGTATTACAATGTAGAAAAATTTAATATGTTTATGCTATAATCAAAATAGAAAGAGGTGTAAATATGATTGAGAGTTTTAATGTAATATGCCATAGTGCGATAAGAATTGTAGCAGATAATAAAATAATATATATAGATCCATTTTGTGTAGAAAAAGAGTTAAATGATGCTGATTTTATTTGTATTACACATTCACATTATGATCATTTTTCACCAGAAGATATTTTAAAAGTAAAAAATGAAAACACAATAATTGTAATTACAGAAGATATATATGTAAATGTATTAAAGCTTGGATTTAAAGAAAATAGAATAGTGATTGTAGAACCTAATAAAAAATATAAAATAAATGATTTAATGCTTGAAACTGTTAGTGCATACAATTTAAATAAAGCTTTTCATCCAAAAGAAAATGGTTGGGTAGGTTATATTTTAAATTTAGATTGTGAAAGAATATATATTGCAGGAGACACAGATATAACACCTGAAAATTTAAATGTAAAGTGTGATTTAGCGTTCATTCCTGTTGGTGGCACATATACTATGGATTATGCAGAGGCTGCAAGACTTGTAAATAATATAATGCCTACTATCGCTGTACCAATTCATTATGGAAAAATAGTTGGAACAAAAGAAGATGCTAAGAATTTTAAATCTTTATTAGATGGAAAAATTGAATGTAAAATAATGATATAGGTGCGGATATGGATATAGTAATTTTCATAATTACTTGTATTGTAGTTTTAATTTTTATATTTTTTATTATATTTTCATATATACTTTTTAATATAGTTATACGAAATGATACAAATAAAAGTTTAATTTTTAAAAATAATTTAGATGATGAAAAATTAGACAATGAATATTTTGAGCTGAGCTATAAACAAGATGTATATATTCATTCATATGATAATTTAAAACTTCATGCAAGTATTGTAGTAAATAATTCGTCAGATATATTTGTTATTTTGATACATGGATATTCTTCTAATTCTATTTATGTTGAACAAAGAGCAGATATATTTATCAAGACAAAAGGATATAGTGTTTTAATGCCAGACCTTAGAGCATCTGGAAAAAGTGAAGGAAAATATATTGGAATGGGATGGCTCGATAGACTGGATATTGCAAAATGGGTAGATTATATAAATGACAACTATCCAAATAAGAAAATAATATTATATGGTGTTTCAATGGGAGCTGCCACTGTTATGATGAGTGCAGGTGAAAATTTAAAAAATGTTGTTTGTGCAATTGAAGATTGTGGATATGTGTCTGTTGAAGAGAAAATGGGTTATCAGTTAAAAAAGATTTTTAAATTACCTAAATTTCCTGTAATATATATATCAAGTATTATTTGTAAATTAAAATCTGGATATTATTTTAAAGAGGCATCATGTATAACTCAGCTTAATAAAAGTAAAATACCAATATTATTTATACATGGAGATAGGGATACTTTTGTTCCAACATTTATGGTATATGAATTATATAATCAATATAAGGCAAAAAAGGATATACTAGTAATAAATAATGCTACACATGCAAAAGCGATGTATCAAGATGGCATTAAATATTGGGATAAAATATTTAAATTTTTAGATAGTAATATTAGTTAGGAGGGGAGTTATATGAAATATGAAGATGATGAGGAAAATTTTTTATCAGATAAAAGAGTGGAGGAAAAGTATCCACAAGGTGATGCTTATAGAAGAAGAGGCGGTTCATATGAAAATCAAATAAGGGAAAATAATGAAGAAAAAAGAATTCAAAAAGTAGATGATGAAAAAAGTGGAGATATCTTTAACACAGTAATAATTATAATAGCAATAATTATTATTATAATAGCAATTCTTGTAATGATAAAAGTTTTTAGAGATACATCTGATACAAATAAAGATCAAAATAGTGATGATAGTAATGTTATACAAACAGATAATGAAAATAATACGCAAAATAATAATAGTAGTACCGATAATTCATCAAATTTAAGTATTTCAAGTACTAATGAAAATTATAATGCTTATCCAATAGAAATAGAAAGTGTTGTTCATGTAAAGGGTGGTAATTTCTATAATAATTATGAAGGAATAAAAGGAGATAAAGCGTATGTTGAGTATAAGCAAATAAGTGGACTAAAAGATAAAGAAAAACAAGAAAAAATTAATGAAATGTTAAAATCTTTAAGTGTAGATTTTTATGATAAGAATTATCTTGGTGATGAAAATACTTTATTTATAGATGTTCATACTAAATTAAGTGTAAACTTTAATACACTTTCATATGTAGTATATAAAACATATGAAGATATAGATGGAAATAGAATAAACGAAGATATTAAAACATTGAATATTTCATTAGAAGATATGAAAGAAATAGAATTTGAAGATTTATTTATAGACAATTTAAATATAAAAAATATATATAAAGATTATGTAAAAGGCAAAGTGGATAGATTTTATTTTGATCCTCAGTATATATACATATATAATGATGATTTGGAAGAAACAAAAATAGATATGAAAGATAATTATAAAAATATAGCTATATATAATAGATTCAAAGATAATAAAAATTTGTTTGAATCTCCTTCAGTTACAAAAAAAGTATTTACTATTTTAGATTCTACAGTTAGTGAAGAAACAAAAGATAGAGCATTTGTCTCTTCTAAATAAAAGTTAAGTGCACTTGAATAAAGTGCATTTTTCTTTTTAGTTGAAATTTAAAATATCCTATGATAAACTAAAAAAGGTGATATAAATGCAAGATAAAACAAATGTTATGAGGATTTTAGATAGTAAGAAAATATGGTATAAGTCTTATTATTATAAAGATACAAGTGCTATATCTGGAATGGAAGTAGTAAATGTACTTAATGAAGATCCAAATAAAGTATTCAAAACTTTGGTTACAAGAGCAGGAAGTGGAATATATTATGTTTTTGTAGTTCCAGTAAATAAAGAATTAGATTTAAAAAAAGCAGCAAGAAGTGTTAGAGAAAAGAATGTAGAAATGATTAAACAAAAAGAGTTATTACCTATTACTGGATATATTCATGGTGGTTGCTCACCAATAGGAATGAAAAAAAGTTTTAAAACCATAATAGATATATCTGCTAAAGAATATAATACTATGTTTGTTAGTGGAGGAAAAGTTGGATATCAAATTGAAGTAGGAGTAATTGATTTAGCTGATATTATAAGAGCTGAATTTTATGACATAGTAAAGTAGGGATGAAGTATGATTAAAAGACAAGAAATATATGATATGTATTGGTATTTTGCATGTGAAAGACAGAATGTATTTTATAACAAATTAAATGGAAAGAGTATGCCATATACCGATGATAAAATATTACAAGAGTATAAGTTTTGTAATTGTTATAGAGTACTTGATAGAGTATCACAGTTTTTATTAAAAAGTGTTATATATAATGGTGTAGAATATTCAAAAGAGGATATGATATTTAGAATAATATTATTTAAAATTTTTAATAAAGAGGATACTTGGAATTATTTAATGGAAAAACTTAAAGATATAGTATTAGACAATTTTTCATTTGAGTCTTACGATAGATTATTAACAGAATATAAAAATAATGGAAATAAAATATATAATGATGCATATATATCTTGTGCAAATAAAGCTTTTGGATATGAGATGAAACATCAAAATCATTTAGCATTATTAGAGCAGATGTTTATAAAAGATAAAATGCAAAATAAAATTATAGATTGTAAAAGTATGAAAGAAGCGTTTAATATTTTAAAAGAATATCCACTTATTGGCAATTTTATGGCTTATCAGTTAGTTACAGATATAAATTATAGTGAGGTAGTAAATTTTAGAGAAGATGAATTTACTGTTGCAGGTCCTGGTGCCATAAGGGGAATAAAAAAGTGTTTTTCTAATTTAGAAGGAGCAACATATGAAGATGTAATTAAGTATATGTATGATGTGCAAGAGTCTGAATTTGAGAGATTAAAATTAAAGTTTAAGTATATAAATGGTAGAAAACTTCAATATATTGATATACAAAATTTGTTTTGTGAATTAGACAAATATTTAAGAGTTAGAAGACCAGATTTAAAATCCAATAGAATAAAAATAAAAAAGAAATATATTAAGAATAATAATAAAATAGAATATATACTTCCTTTGAAATGGAACGCTAAAATATAAGGTGAATTATGAAAAGTATGCAAAAAGAATTTAAATATAAAGATATTGACGTAAAATACATGGTAATAAAAAATAGAATAAAAAATGTATATATACATATAAAAAGTGGACAAATTATAGTAAAATCTCCAATATATGTTAGTGATAAAAAAATAGAAGAATTAGTGAATAAAAAATCAGAATGGATATATAAAAAATTAAAAGAGTATGAAAAAAGAGAAAATAGAGATACTAATATTTTAGAAAATAAACATATTTATATTCTTGGTAATAAAATACAAGTAAATTTCATCATGAATAAAGCTAAAAATATTGAAGTAGAAATGAACGAAAAAATATGTAATGTTATTATTCCAGAAAATATAAATATAGTAAATTATAAAATAATACAAAGAAAGATAGAACAAAAACAAAAGGAAATAGCTATCTTTTATATTAAAAAGATTATGAATGAAATGATAAATAAAACCAAACTTTTACCGTCAAAAATTGAAGTCAGAAAATTTAAAAGTATATGGGGAAGTTGCTCATCTAAAAAAGTAATTAAAATTAATCAAAATATAATTTGGTATAGTAAAGATGAAATAAGATATGTGTGTTTGCATGAGCTTTGTCATTTAAAATATATGAATCATCAAAAGGAATTTTGGAATTTAGTAGAAAAATATATGCCAGAATATAAAAAAAGTGTAAAAATTTTAAAGGGCTGTCTCTCTTGATTTTTTATGTAAAATATGATATCATTAAATGGTATAATATTTATATAAACAAATAAAAATTTTTAGGAGGGAGATAATTATGAATTTAAGTAAAAGAAATGTATTGTTTGCTGTTAGTGATGCAAAAATACCATTATTTTTAAATCGGCAGTAGAATAGGAGTATCTATATTAAATATAGAAAATAATTGTATAAATGGATACAAAGATACTATTTTATATGATAAAAAAAGTATAAAATGGTTGGCAACTAATATTTTTATAATGAATGATTTTAAAAATACATATTTAATATTATCTTCAAAAAACAAAAAGAATAATGCATATTTAGCTATTTCAAAAGATGTTCCAAAGAAAAACGAACCTTTTGTGTGTAAAAGATTAATGTATTATTATGGTGGAGTATATGAAGATGGTATAACAACAACTCCAGTAAAACATATAAAGAAAATAACTGATAATGTATATAAAATAAAGACAAATCATATATATTTTGTTAAAGTTGAAAAAGATTCGTAAAATTTACGAGTCTTTTTGCTGTCATATTTAATTGACATGTGATTAACATAATGATATAATAGTGCTTGTTGAAAATTGTAATAGTAAAATTTAATTAAATTTTAGGAGGTGATTTAATGTATTTTGAAGACATTAATATAGAACTTTTAGATAATGTTGATCAAAGATTAAGAGAGCCTTTAAGGCAAGTTTTAATTTGTATGAAAAATGCAAACAGCATATATAGTAAGAAGAATATTGAAAAGATAGTAAATGACTTAAAAAGTAAGAATTTAAAAATAAAAACAGAGAAGGTTATTACTTCTTCAGATAATGTGGCAAATGATATAGATAGGCAAATTCATTCATATGGATATATAGACTTTGGAATTGATAGCATAATGTATAATAATAGATGTGATAAAAAAATTATAATGTGGGAAGAAACAGTTTCATCTTGTGATAGTAGAGTACTTACAAAAGCACTTGCTTTTTTAATTGAAGAGTACATAAGTAAAGATGAAAATAAAGTATTTGAAAATTATAAAATATTAGAAAATGCTATAAAGAAAAATAGAAACTTTGAATATACAATGCTTACAGATTTTGGAGGAAATAAACTACCCAATATAGGCGGTTTTAGAAAAAGTATATTAGATAAGTGGTGTAGTTATATAGATTATGCAAGCTCGGATCTAATTTCTTCGTTTGTAACTAATTATAATAATATTTTTAAAAAAAGATCTAAATTCTTAAAAACACTATTAAAAATAGGTAAAAGTAGTATATCAGAATTAGTTATAAATAAAAGGAAAAATAATTTTGAATATGTGTTTTCAATAATTCCAGAAGAATATGTAAAGAAAATAAGTCTATTTGCAATCATTATGGAAAATAGTGATTCATATACTAAATACTTAATATTTAAATATAAAACAGAGATAGAAATATATAGATATATAAGCTATTTATTTTATGAAAGAGTATTTGATTCTTTTGATGAGAATACAAGATATGATATAATAGAATCATTATTGAGTACAAGTAATACATTATATAATCCTGACATAAAGCTTGATTGTGGGTTAATATAGGGAGGTAATATTATGAAAAAGAAATTATTAGTCGATTTAGATTATGTTATATGCTATCCTGGATTTTTGACAATATTAAACAAATTTTTAAATACGAATTATAAAGAAAAAGATTTTACAGAATATATTATAGATGATGTTATAGGACCTCAGGAAAAAAAGGAGGAGTTTTATAATTTTTATTTACAACATAATGGATATGATGATGCAATTTTAATGGATAATGTAAAAGAAGTATTAAAAAATCTTACATCAAAATATGATATATATATTTGTACAGCATGTGTGATGTTTGGAATAGAATTAAGGTCTGGAAAACTTTATATGGATAAATTTAATTATTTAATAAAAGAATTCCCTTTTTTAGATCCTAGAAAATTTATATTTACAAATTCTAAAAATCTATTTAATGCTGATGTACAAATTGATGACAGAATTCAACATTTGCAAGGAAATGTAAAAATTAAATTATTATATGATGCATATCATAATCAAAATATTGATGATAAAGCTTTAAATAAAGCAAATATAAAAAGAGTAAAAGGATGGAAAGAAATAGAAAAAATTTTACTTGGATAATTATTCACTAGCTATATAAATAGCTAGTATTTTTTTTGTTATTATTATAAAAATATTTACAACAATATTTTTAGATGATATAATAATATATCAACTTATAAGGAGTGATTTAAATGAAAGTATTAGTTTTAAATTGTGGAAGCTCATCTTTAAAATTTCAACTTATTGATATGGAAAATGAAGAAAGAATGATAAAAGGAAATTATGAAAGAATAGGTGGAAAAAGATCTTGTTTAAGATTCAATATAAAAGGTGAAAAATATGAAATTGAAAAGGCGGCAAGAAGTTATGAAGAGGCTATAAAGACTGTTTTAAAATTATTACAGGATCCGAAATATAGTCTTATATCTACATTAGAAGAAATAGGTGCTGTGGGGCATAGAATAGTTCATGGAGGAGAAAAATACAATAAATCTGTTCTTATAACAGATGAAGTAATTGATGAGATTAAAAAATGTATACCGCTTGCACCACTTCATAATCCAGAAGGTCTTGCTGGTATAAAAGCAACAAGAAAGGTAATGAAAGATAAACCTATGGTTGCTGTTTTTGATACTGCTTTTCACCAAAGTTTACCTCCAACTGCATATATATATCAAATACCATATAAATATTATGAAAAGTATAAAATTAGAAAATATGGATTTCATGGAACAAGTCATATGTACGTATCTAATAGAATTGCTCAAATTTTAAATAAAGATATAAAAGATTTAAAAATAATTAATTGCCATTTAGGACAAGGTGCATCAATTTGTGCAATAGACTCTGGAAAATCTGTGGATACAACAATGGGACTTACACCAACAGCTGGAATTCCTATGGCTACAAGAAGTGGAGATATAGATCCTGCAATAATTCCATATATTATGAATTTAGAAAATTTAGATACCAATGAAATAGAAGTAATGCTAAATAAAAATTCTGGAGCATGGGGAGTATCTGGCGTATCAGAAGATTATAGAGACATAGAAAAAGAATATAAGCAAGGAGATGAAAGATCTATACTTGCTTTAGATACACAAGCATATAAAATAGCACAGACTATAGTTTCGTATATGGTACCCCTACAAGGATTAGATGTTATAACATTTAGTGGTGGTGTTGGTGAAAAAGGAATAGAGGCAAGAGAAAGAATATGCAAATATTTAGAATTTTTAGGAATAAAACTTGATAAGAATAGAAATAATGTAAGAGCATGTGAAGCTTTAATAAGTTCAGATGATTCAAAAGTAAAATTATATGTTGTACCAACCAATGAAGAGCTTATGATAGCTAGAGATACATATGAAATTGTTAAGAATATATAATTGATTTGAAATTCTTAAGATATAATGGTATAATTCTAAGGAAAAAAATGTAAAAAAATACATTAATATGTAGATTAAAGGGAGGAATATAATTATGAATCAATTAGACAAATTTATAAAAAAAGCAAAGGATAATGAAATAAAAGTATATAGATTAGAGACTATGAATATAAATTTAGATTCAAATCATTTCATTACAGATGGAGAAAAAATAAATTTCTTGACAAATGAAACTAATGTAAAAAATGGTACATATTGTATAGTTTATGATTATTTTCCTATGACTATATTTATAACGGATAATATAAAGGTTAAAGAATTATATAAAATATTAAAAAAGAAATTTAAAATAAAGTTATAGGAGAATTAGTATGAAAATTATAATAAAAAGTTTAAATAAAAAAATATCTAAGCAGTAAAACTTGGATATTTTTTTCTTTTAAAATAGAGAACTATATGATATAATTTTATAAACATATCATAAATTTATCACATATATATGTTAGTATAATGTTATGTTAAATTGTGATGATAAAGGTGGGAAAATATGAGAGTATTAGTTGTTGATGACGAAGAAAAAATTAGAAATGTAATTAAAGAATATGCAGAATTTGAAGGATATGAAATTGATGAAGCATGTGATGGAATGGAAGCTATTGCAAAATGTAAAGATAATAATTATGATATAATTATTATGGATATAATGATGCCAAAACTTGATGGATTTTCTTCAATAAAAGAAATAAGAAAAACTAAAAATATTCCAGTAATAATGCTTTCAGCAAGAAGTGAGGAATATGATAAACTTTTTGGATTTGAAATAGGAATAGATGATTATGTTGTAAAACCTTTTAGTCCTAAAGAATTAATGGCAAGAATAAATGCAGTTATAAATAGAAGTAAATCTATGTCAGGACAAAATGTGTTACAAGATAAATATGTCTTGGAAGGATTAGAAGTTGACATGTTGGGTAGAAATGTGTATGTTGATGGTGTTAAAAAAGATCTAACTCCTAAAGAATATGAATTATTGCAATATTTTATAATAAATAAAAATATTGCATTATCTAGAGAAAAAATATTAAATGAAGTTTGGGGGTATGATTTCTTTGGAGAAGATAGGACAGTTGATACACATGTAAAAATGCTAAGAAATAATTTAGGAAAATACAGAGATAAAATTGTTACAGTAAGAGGAATGGGGTATAAATTTGAAGAGTAGAAAATTTAACTCAAAATCATTAACTTTTATGTTATGGCTGTATTTTATATGTTTAGCTATTATAATATTTGTTCTTTTATGGTTTATGCAAGTAGTTTTTTTGCAGACATATTATAGTTCTATGAAAAAGACAGAAACAGCTCAAATAGGAACTGAAATAGAAAATATTTTTAAGAATGCTTTAGATTACAAGGATCAAATAGATAAAACAGCATATAGAAATTCAGCTTCTATATATATTTTAACTGATGATGGAGATATTTTTTATACCAATACTACATCTGCAATATCATATTATAATCAAAATGAAACTACTTATCTTGCACAAATGCCTGGAAGGAATGTTTCAATAGATTTAAGTGAAATAGTTGAAAATATTTATAAAAGTCCGAATAAAAGAGTATCATATACTTTAAATGTAGATAAGCTAAAAACTCAGATTTATGTATATGGAAAAGATATTCCAGATACAGATTATTGTTATGTTATAATAATGTCAATAGATCCAATTGATGCTACGTCTAATGTAATACGTAACCAATTGATATATATAACAATAATATCACTTGTTATTTCTACAGTAATTTCTTTATTTATGTCAAAGAGAATATCAAGACCTATAAAGAAAATGAATGAGGCTGCCAAAAAGCTTGAAAAAGGTGATTATAATGTTGTATTTGAAAAATGTGGATATGAGGAATTAGATGAACTTGCAGATACATTAAATGGAGCTACTAATTCTTTAGAGCGAACTGATGAAATAAGAAGAGAGCTTATGGCTAATGTATCACATGATTTAAAAACACCTCTTACAATGATTAAAGCATACTCAGAAATGATAAGAGACTTATCTGGAGACAACAAAGAAAAAAGAGAGGCGCATTTAAAGGTAATTATAGATGAAACAGATAGACTAACAAGACTTGTAAATGATATGATGGATTTATCTAAAATTGAATCTGGAATTATAACTATAAATAAAGAAAAATTTAATTTTTCTCAAGTTGCTTCATCTTTAATTGATAGAATAAAGCTATCTAGTATGGAAACAGAACATGTTATAGAATATACAATACCGAACGATATATATGTATATGCTGATAGAACAAAAATAGAGCAAGTATTATATAATTTAGTTATAAATGCTATAAAACATAGTGGAGAAGGAAAAAGAAATATTAATGTAAAAGTTACTGCTACCCAAAAAAGAGTAAAAGTAGAAGTAATTGATGATGGAGTTGGAATATCAAAAGAAGATTTAAAACATATATGGGATAGATATTATAAGGCAAGTGAATCATTTACTAGAAATGTTCAAGGTAGTGGACTTGGACTTTCAATAGTAAAGAATATATTGTTAAAGCATAAATCAAATTTTGGTGTTGAATCAACCGAAGGAAAAGGAAGTAATTTTTGGTTTGATTTAGAGAGAATATCAAAAAAAGAAATGAATAGTGAGAAAAATAAAAAGGAATAGAAGAATATGTTTTTTCTTGTATTTCATTTATATATCATACATTTTTCACAATTGATATGTATAATATAGCTAAGAAGTTAGATTATTATAGTATTAAACTAATCTCTAACAAAAATACAAATAATTTAAACTTCATAATACTTTAACATTAATTACATATTATTGACACATTTAACTATTATAATAGTGGTGTAATAAGAAATGAGGTGATATATGATAAAAGGAGTTTGGTAAATTTAAGCTTAAAAATTTACAGTTATCCATAATTATAGAAAAATTATAAAAAAACAATTCCTATACAAAAAATAATAAAAATGAACGAAAAGAAACAAATAATATAAATAGGTTTTTTCATATATAAACTTGATTTTAGGAGATGGATCCCGTTGATCTGTCTCCATTTTTATATATTTGTAATATTTTGTAAATAATAATATTGAATAAAAGTTTTTTTTATGATACTATTTTTGTGAGGGATTATATGAAAAAGGTAAATATAGAAGCACCAGGACTTAGAATAATAAAAACAGTAATAGCAGTTTTAATAGTAATGGTTATAGGAACATTTAGCAATGGAATACTTCAGCCTTATGAAATGACAATTGTTGCTGTTTTAGCTATTCAAGCAGATGTTGCTAAAACATTTAAAGAAGTAAAAAATAGAATATCTGCAACTGTAGTTGGAGGAATTATAGGAACAATAGCTATGGCGATAAGTTTTATAAATACGTCTCAAATAGTAAATATTATATTAATACCATTAGGAATTTTTTTAATATTGTATTTTTGCAGTAAATTAATAAATAGATCTGAGTTTATACTTATAGCATGTTATGTATTTTTAGCTATTACTTTAGATGAAGAGCCTTCAAGTGGATGGTTTTATCCAATATATGTAATGGCAAATACTATAGTTGCAAGTATAGTTGCAATGCTTGTTAATTTATATACGCCAAAACAAAAAAGAAATTCTAAAATAAGTATCGTAAAAGAAAAATAATTAACTATGAAATGTTAATTATTTTTTTTTAGAAATGAGTCAAAAGTGCATGTATACAAGTATTTTAGCTTGACAGATAAGGCCATTTAAAGTATAATTATCAATATATGTAAAGGGGGCTTTTAAATGAGCGTTTCAAAAGAAGACGTAAAACATATTGCAAAATTATCTAAGTTAGATTTAACAGAAGAAGAATTAGAAAAATATACTAATGAGTTATCTAGTATTGTAGATTTTGCAAATGAATTATCAAATATAAGTGTGGAGGGTATAAAACCTACTGCTCATATATTAGATATAAAAAATGTATTTAGAAAAGATGAAGTACAACCTTCATATGATAGAGAAGAGATATTAAAAAATGCACCAAGTAAAGATGCAGGATGCGTAAGTGTTCCAAAAGTAGTAGAATAGGGGGAATAAATAAGATGAGTTTATACGATTTAACTTTAACTGAAGTAGCTAGTAAAATTAAGAATAAAGAAGTTACTATAAAAGAAGTTTTAGATGATATCTACTCTAGAATTGAAGATATTGAACCTAAAGTTGATGCATATATTACTTTAACTAAAGATTTAGCATATAGAAGGGCAGAAGAGCTACAAAAAAGATTAAATAATGGAGAAGATATAGGAGTACTTGGTGGAGTACCAATAGCTATAAAAGATAATATCTGTACAAATGGAGTTAAAACAACATGTGCATCTAGAATGTTAGAAAATTTCACACCAATTTATGATGCGACTGTAGTAAAAAAATTAGAAGAAGCAGGTGCTATTATAGTTGGAAAAACTAATATGGATGAATTTGCTATGGGATCATCTACAGAGACATCATATTTTAAAAAAACAAGAAATCCATGGAATTTAAATAGAGTACCAGGTGGATCTTCTGGTGGAAGTGCTGCTGCTGTATCATCAGATATGGCTTTTGCAGCATTAGGTTCTGATACAGGTGGATCAATAAGGCAACCAGCATCATATTGTTCTGTTGTAGGACTTAAGCCAACATATGGATTAATATCTAGATTTGGTCTTATAGCTTTTGCTTCCTCACTTGATCAGATAGGACCTTTTACTAAAAATGTTGAAGATGCAGCAGTTATGCTAAATGTTATATCTGGTCATGATGCTCTTGATACTACATCTGCAAATATAGAAAAGATTGATTATACAAAATCATTAGTAAATGATGTAAAAGGAAAAATTATAGGAATTCCAACAGATTTTATAACAGAAGGAATAAGTAAAGATGTAAAGCAAGCATATGATAGTGCTATTGATACACTAAAATCAGCTGGAGCAAAGATTGAAGAAATAAAATTAGAATATGCAAAATATTCTTTAGCAACATACTATATAATTGCAACTGCAGAAGCTTCATCAAATCTTGGAAGATATGATGGTATAAGATATGGATATAGAGCAAAAGATTTTAATGATCTTGATGAATTATACGTAAAATCAAGAACAGAAGGCTTTGGAGATGAAGTAAAAAGAAGAATAATGCTTGGAACATATGTATTATCTTCAGGATATTATGATGCATATTACAAAAGAGCTCAACAAGTAAGAACACTTATTGTAGAAAACTTTAAAAAAGCTTTTGAAAAATGTGACGTAATTATGATACCAACTGCTCCTAACACATCATTTAAATTCGGAGCTCACAATGCAAGTCCACTTGAGATGTATTTGGAAGATATTTATACAGTGCCTGTAAATATAGCTGGACTTCCAGGAATTTCAGTTCCAGGTGGATTTGGAGAAAATGGAATGCCAATAGGAATTCAATTTATTTCTAAAGCTTTTGATGAGCAAAATCTATTACAGGTAGCTTATACTTTTGAAAAAAATACATCTTATGTAGATAAAAAGCCAACAATAGAGGAGGGAGAATAAAATGAAAGAATACGAAGTAATAATTGGACTTGAAGTTCACGCTGAACTTTCAACTAATACAAAAATATATTGTAATTGTACTACTTCTTTTGGTGCAGATCCCAACACTCATTGTTGTCCTATATGTACTGGAATGCCAGGAACTCTACCTGTATTAAATGAAAAAGTTGTTGAATATGCAGTAAAAGCAGGTCTTGCAACAAATTGTGAGATATCTAGATTTTCAAAACAAGACAGAAAAAATTATTTTTATCCAGATTTGCCAAAAGCATATCAGATATCTCAATATGATTTACCTTTATGCATAGGTGGGCATATAGATATAAATGTAGGTGGAAATAAAAAATCAATAGGAATAACAAGAATTCATATTGAGGAGGATGCAGGAAAATTAATTCATGATGCTTATACGGGAGATACTTTAGTAGATATGAATAGATGTGCTGTACCTTTAATAGAAATAGTATCTGAGCCAGATATTAGAAGTGCAGAAGAAGCAGTAGCATATATGCAGACTTTAAAATCTATATTGGAATATTTAGAAGTATGTGATTGTAAGATGCAAGAAGGCTCATTAAGATGTGATGTTAATTTATCTGTAAGACCAGTAGGACAAAAAGAATTTGGAACAAGAACTGAAACTAAAAATCTAAATTCTTTTAAAGCAATACATAACTGTATTGAATTTGAAATTCAAAGACAGATTGAAGTACTTGAAAATGGTGGGAAAATTTATCAGGAAACTAGAAGATTTGATGATGCAAAAGGAATTGGATATGCTATGCGTTCAAAAGAAGATGCGCAAGATTATAGATATTTTCCAGAACCAGATCTTGCACCTATAATTTTAAGTGATGAATATATTGAAAGTATTAAAAATTCATTACCAGAGATGCCACACATAAAAAAAGAAAGATATATAAAAGAATTTGGATTGCCAGAATATGATGCAGAAATTCTAACTTCTTCAAAATATACTGCTGCATTTTTTGAAAACACAAATGCTATTTGCAATAATCCAAAAGCTGTGGCAAACTGGATTATGGGAGATTTTGCAAGAATGCTAAATGAAAGCGAAATAGAGATAAATGAGTCTAAAATAAAAGAAGATAATTTAGCATGTCTTATTTCTCTTATAGATAAAGGAACTATTTCATCTAAAATTGCTAAGCAAATATTTGAAGAGATGTTTGAAACAGGAGAAAACGCAAAAGATATTGTGGAGAAAAAAGGACTTGTACAGATTTCTGATGAAAATGCAATTAAAGCTATTGTAGAAAAAATAGTTGAAGCAAATCCACAGTCTGTAGCAGATTACAAAGCAGGAAAAGATAAGGCAATTGGATTTATGGTAGGACAGGTAATGAAAGAAACAAAAGGAAAAGCAAATCCACAAATTGTTAATAAATTATTACTTGAAATAATAAATAAATAGTGTATAATATTAATATATATGTATAGAGGAGTGATAGTGATGAAAAAGACAAATATTATACTTGGAATAGTAATAGCTATATTTGTTATATGTGCTATTTTTATACTTGCAAATGCGGTTATAAATAATAAGCCAGATGATACTGTTCCAGTAAATGTTGATTTTACAGCACTTTCATCAGAAATAGAAGAATCTACTAACTTTGATAGCTCCAAAATGAAACAGGTAACAATGGAAGACTTACAAGATGAATTTTTAATAAATAATGAATGGGTAAAACAAGTCATAGGTCAAAGGCCGTATGTAAATGTTACATCAAGTATGTATGTTATTGTTGAAGTAACAGAGGGAAATGTAGATAATGTAGTTTCGGCTTTTGAAAAATTTGGAGAGAGCTACGATGAAATGTGGAAGAATTATCTAACAGAAGAATATGAGCTTGTTAAAAATAGAAAAATTGGAGCAAAAGGAAACTATGTATATTTTATTGTTAGTGATTATGCTAGCGATATAGTAGATTTAATAAAATAAATAAAAAAATAGCTAATTAAATTTTTATTAATTAGCTATTTTTTCATTTAGAAAATGATTTTTTTAATAGTAGAAAAAAGTAGAAATTATATTTTTTGTATTACATAATAGTTATAAAAATATTACAGAAAACATGAGCATCTATAAAAAATTACAAATATATGATAATATAAAATTATAATTTGGAGGGACAATATATGAAAAATAGCAGTATTAAATTTAAATTAAAATACATATTTTTTATTTCATTTTTTTTATGTTTTTTTAATATTTTATATAATGTAAAAGCTATTAATTTAGATGAGCTAATTAGTACAGTTGACAGTAGTACAATAGCAAATTCAGAATATGGCTGGAGCTTTAAATTTTTAGACGGTATTACTACATTAGAGCCTTTTGGATTTACTACTAATAGTGGAGATTTATGGAGAAAAGATTGGGATGGAACACTATTAAATTACACAACAGATGATTATGAAGTTTTAAGATTAACAGATGATTCTCAAAAAGGAAAAGTTGGTGTAATATATCATAATGTAGGAACTTACCAAGGAAGAGTTGTTTCTATGAAAATCACAGTTACGGATTGGGAAAAATTAGGCATTGGCGGTATAGATCCTATGGGAAGAGAACAGTATCCTAATATATTTTTTAGTAAAAAAGCAATAGATGTACTTACAACATATAGACCTTTAATATTAAGACCAGAATGGAAAATACAATTCTTTTATGATGATGATCCTTCACAAACAGCAATAAATATAAAAGGACATATAACTGTAAAGGATTTGGATTGTGAAGAATATTTAGAGACAAATATAGGGCAATTTGAAAAGGGATATGTTATATCTAATACAAATTTAGTAAAAAGTTTAATAAATAGTGATAGTACATTAAAATTAGCTAATAAACCAGGAAATGAAGCTTTTGATACAACAGATAGAAGAAACTGGGCAACACTATTATTTGATACATCAAATTTACCAGATAAAGCTATAGATTATTTATATTCAGATACTTTAAAGGATGGTGTAGAAACAGATGTAATCACAGAAAACAAAATGATTTATCAGTGGTTATTTGGAAGTGAGTCTTTAGTAAAGTTTGATACACCAGCAATAACTAAGCAAGTTAATAAAAGTAGTATTATAAAAGGAGATACTTTAAAATATACTTTATCTTTTTATGCACCTCCTTTTTCAGTTTCAACAGACTATTATACTAAGTTAATAATAGAAGATGATATTAGTGATGAATTATTAATAGAACAGATAAATATATATGATGATGCATCTAAAAATGTTAATAATTTATTTACTATACAAAATAATAATAATTCTTTAGTTATATCAGCAAATTCTTCTACATTGACATCAGATTCTTTTTATAATAAAAATTATATTGTTGAAGTTACTTGTTCAGTAAAAGATAATGCAGAGCATAATTCTAGCAATATAAGTAATAACAAATATATTTTAAAGAATAAAGCTACTATTGATACTAATTCAGGATTAAAAACTTCAAATGAAGTCGAGACAGAATTGTATTATAAAATAGATACAAAAATTACAAATGGTACAATTACACAGTCTAAAAATAACGTTGTGCCAATGTCTGATGAAAAGATAACTTTTAAAGCTAATGACGGATATTATATAGAAAGTATAATAGTTGATGGAAAAAAGATTGAAATTTCTGGAAAACAATATAGTGGAGAATATGATTTTGAAAATATAAATGATAATCATGAAGTAATAGTTAATTGTGAAAGAAATACATCAAGTGTAGTGGTAAAATATATAGATCAAGTAACAAAAGGTGAGATAGCACCAACAGATACATTGACAGGCTTTCAAAATGATCCATATCAAACACAGGCAAAAGAAGTCGAAGGATACGAATTAGTAGTAACACCATCTAATGCGGCTGGAAGATATTTAGACACAACAATAACAGTAACATATGAGTATAGAAAATTATCAGATGTAACAGTAAAATATGTAGATGAAAATACAGGAAAAGAAATACCAGGAGTAGACAGAGTAGTAACAACATATAAGCAAGGAGAAAATTATACAACAGAGAAAAAAGAAATAAGTGGATATACATATACAAAAGACAGTGGAAATACAACAGGTCAAGTGGCAGATAAAGATATAGAAGTTGTATATTATTATAAGAAAACATCAGCAGGGGTAGAAGTAAAATATATAGATCAGGTAACAAGAGGTGAGATAGCACCATCAGAAAATATAACAGGCTTAGAAAATGATTCATATGAAACACAAGCAAAAGAAATTGATGGGTATGAATTAGTAGTAACACCATCAAATGCAAGTGGAAAGATGACAGTAGAAAAGATAACAGTAACATATGAGTATAGAAAATTATCAGATGTAACAGTAAAATATGTAGATGAAAATACAGGAAAAGAAATACCAGGAGTAGACAGAGTAGTAACAACATATAAGCAAGGAGAAAATTATACAACAGAGAAAAAAGAAATAAGTGGATATACATATACAAAAGACAGTGGAAACACAACAGGTCAAGTAGCAGATAAAGACATAGAAGTTGTATATTACTATAAGAAAACATCAGCAGGAGTAGAAGTAAAATATATAGATCAAGTAACAAAAGGTGAGATAGCACCAACAGAAAATATAACAGGATCAGAAAATGATACATATCAAACACAAGCAAAAGAAATTGATGGGTATGAATTAGTAGTAACACCATCAAACGCAAGTGGGAAAATGACAGTAGAAAAGATAACAGTAACATATGAGTATAGAAAATTATCAGACGTAACAGTAAAATATGTGGATGAAAATACAGGAGAAGAAATACCAGGAGTAGATAGAGTAGTAACAACATATAAGCAAGGAGAAAACTATACAACAGAGAAAAAAGAAATAAGTGGATATACATATACAAAAGACAGTGGAAATACAACAGGTCAAGTGGCAGATAAAGATATAGAAGTTGTATATTATTATAAGAAAACATCAGCAGGGGTAGAAGTAAAATATATAGATCAGGTAACAAAAGGTGAGATAGCACCATCAGAAAATATAACAGGCTTAGAAAATGATACATATCAAACACAAGCAAAAGAAGTCGAAGGATATGAATTAGTAGTAACACCATCAAATTCAAGTGGAAAAATGACAGTAGAAAAGATAACAGTAACATATGAGTATAGAAAATTATCAGATGTAATAGTAAAATATGTAGATGAAAATACAGGAGAAGAAATATCAGGAGTAGATAAGGTAGTAACAACATATAAAGAGGGAGATACATATACAACATTAAAGGAAAATATAAATGGATACCAATTTACAAAAGATAGTGGAAATACAACTGGAACAGTAGAAAGAGAAAATATAGAGGTTATATATTATTATAAAAAAATATCAGCAGGAGTAGAAGTAAAATATATAGATCAAGTAACAAGAGATGAAGTAGCAACAGGTAAAACATTATATGGGTTAGAAAATGACCCATATGAAACAGAAGCAAAAGAAATAACAGGATATGAACTAGTATTAACACCGTCTAATGCAAGTGGAGAAATGACAGTAGAAAAGATAACAGTTACATATGAGTATAGAAAACTATCAGATGTAACAGTAAAATATATAGACGAAAATACTGGAAAAGAAATACCAGGAGTAGATAGAATAGTAACAACATATAAAGAGGGAGAAAATTATACAACAGAGAAAAAAGAAATAAGTGGATATCAATTTACAAAAGATAGTGGAAATACAACTGGAACAGTAGAAAGAGAAAATATAGATGTAGTATATTATTACAAGAAAACATCAGCAGGAGTAGAAGTAAGATATATAGATCAGGTAACAGGAGAACAATTATATCCACCAGAAAATATAACAGGTTTAGAAAAAGATCCATATGAAACACAAGCAAAAGAAATTGATGGATATGAATTAGTAGTTATACCAAATAATGCAAGTGGAGAAATGACAGTAGATAGAATAATAGTAACATATGAGTATAGAAAATTATCAGATGTAACAGTAAAATATATAGACGAAAACACTGGAAAAGAAATACCAGGAGTAGATAGAGTAGTAACAACATATAAACAAGGAGATAAATATACAACAGAGAAAAAAGAAATAAGTGGATATCAATTTACAAAAGATAGTGGAAATACAACAGGAGAAGTGGCAGATAAAGATATAGAAGTAGTGTATGAATATAAGAAGATATCAGCTGGAGTAGATGTTAAATATATAGATCAAGTAACAAAGGAAGAAATAGCACCAGCAGAAAATATAACAGGCTTAGAAAAAGATCCATATACAACACAAGCAAAAGAAATTGATGGATATGAATTAGTAGTAACACCATCTAATGCAAGTGGAAAAATGACAGTAGAAAAAATAACAGTAACATATGAATATAGAAAAACAGCAAATGTAATAATAAAACATATAGATGGTAATACAGGTGAAACAATAATAGAAGATGTAGTAAAAAAATATAAAGAAGGAGACCATTATATAGCATTAGGACAAGAGATACCAGGATATACAATAACAAAAGAAGCAGAAAATAAAGAGGGAGAAGTAGGAAGAGAAGATATAGAAGTAATATATGAATACAAAAAAATATCAGAGGGATTAATAGTAAAATATGTAGATGAAATAACAAATGAAGTAATGGAGACAAAAGAATATAAAGGAAATGAAAATGATGTAGTAAAATTAGAAGAAAAGACTTTTAGTGGATATATATTAAGTAGAAGACCAGACGAAAAGGAAGTAAAATTAACAGTAGAGCCACAAGAGAAAATATTCTATTATAGAAAGATAGTAAATATAACAATAAAAGGAATAGATGAGAAAACAAAAGAAGAGTTATATACTAAGGTACAAACAGGAATAGAGGGAAATGAGTATACAACAAAGCCAGAAGAAATACCAGGATATGAAATATCAAAAGTACCAAACAATGCAGAAGGCGTATATTCAAGAGATGAGATAGAAGTAATATATGAATATAAGAAGATATCAGGGGGAGTAAAAGTAAGCTATATAGATAGAGAAACAGGAGAAATATTAAAAGAATATAAAATAGAAGGACTAGTAGGAGATGAATATAAGACAGAAAAAGAAGAAATAGAAAAATATAATTATGTAGGAGTAGAAGGAGAAGAAAGAGGAGAGCTAGAAGAAGAAGAAAAGAAAGTGAAATATTATTATGAGAAAAAGAGAGGAATAGTAGAAGTAATATATGTAGATGAAGAAGGAAATGAGTTATATAAAGAAGAGATGGAAGGAAAAGTAGATGAAAAATATAAAGTAGAAGAAAAAGAAATAGAAAACTATAGAATAAAAGAAAGACCAAATAATGCAGAAGGTGTATATGAAGAAGGAAGAATAATAGTAAAATATGTAATGGAAAAAGTAAGAGGAACAGTAGTAGTAAATTTTGTGGATAGAGAAGGTAATAAATTAAAAGAAGAAGAAAGATCAGAAGGATATGTAGGAGAAGAATATAATTTAAAAGCGCCAGAAATAGAAGGATATAGAGTCGTAGAAAATGAAGAGATAAAAGTAACATATATTGAAGGAGAGCAAGTAATAGAAGTAATATATGAAAAGATAGAAGAAGCACCACAAACAGGAGATATAAATATATACATATACATGGTTGGAATAATAGTAGGTGTATATGTAATAAACAAAATATTAAGAAGAAAGATTAATTAAAGTGAAAAAGGAGTCTAGTTAGACTCTTTTTTCTTGAAAAAAATCTATTTGTATAATATAATGATATAGGGTGATTAAAATGAAGAATGAATTGATTTTAAAAAGATGTACAAAATGTGGAAATGTAATTGAAGTACTAAATAATAAATGTGATGGAATTAGCTGTTGTGGTGTACCAATGCTTGAGGTAAAATCAAATACAGAAGAATGTGCTATAGAAAAACATATTCCTACATATGAAAAGGTAGAAGATGAAATACTTGTAAAAGTTAATCATGTTATGGAAAAAGAACATTATATAGAATGGATTTGCATGGTAAATGAAAATAAAAAAATAATGGTAAAGTTGTACCCTGAACAAGAAGCGCAAGCTAGATTTCCATATATTAAAGGTGCAACACTATATTCATATTGTAATAAGCATGGGTTATGGAAAACAGAGGTAGAGTAGCATTTTTGCTACTTTATTTTATGTTCACTTGAATAAACGTATGTTTTGAGGTATAATTTAACTGGTGATATAATGGAAAATATTAAGCTAGATACGAGTGTACAATATCTAAAAGGTGTTGGACCTAAAATGTTTGAGCTTTTAAATAAACTTGGAATTTATACAGTAAGAGATTTAATAGAATACTATCCAAGAACATATGATGATAGAACTAAAATTTTAAATATTAAAGATTTTATAAAAGATCAAAATGCTTTATTTATAGGAAAACTAATAAAGCCAGTAAGTGTTATTTATGCAAATAGAAAAAAAATATTATCAACTGTTATAGTAGATGAAAATGGAGATACAGCATTACTTAAATGGTATAATCAAGTATATATAAAAGATAAATTAAAAGAAGGAAATATATATCTTTTTTATGGAAAAGTAACAGCTACAAGTACTACTCGTGCGTGTGTTGAATCTTGCAATATATATAATACAGCAGATGTAGATAAAATACAAGGACTGTATCCAATTTATAGTCTAACTGCCGGAATTACTCAAAATTATTTGTTTAAATTAATAAGTGGCTTAATAGATAAAAATATAATGCTAAATGAGATTTTTTCTACTGAATTTAGAAAGAAATATGAACTTGCAGAGATAAATTATGCTGTAAGAAATATACATTTTCCTAAAAATTATGATATGGTAAAACTCTCAAGAGATAGAATAATATTTCAAGAATTATTTTTATTTCAACTTGCTCTATTAAATATGAAAGATCATAATTTAGTGACACAAAAAACTAATGAGTATAGTAATTTAGATGATAGCGAATTTTTAAAAATAATACCTTTTGAGCTTACTAATGCTCAAAAAAAGGTAGTAGCACAGATAAAAAATGATTTATCTTCAAATATTGTTATGAATAGACTAGTTCAAGGAGATGTTGGATCAGGAAAGACAATGGTTGCTGCAATTACTATGTATTTGGCAGTAAAAAATGGATATCAAGCAGCTCTTATGGCACCTACTACAATTCTTGCAAATCAGCATTATTTAGAACTTAGTAATTATTTTAAAAAACTAAATATAAATGTAGAGATTATAACATCTACTAATACTAAAAGACAAAAGGAAAAAATAATTGAAAGACTTAAAAACAATGAAATAGATATTTTAATAGGAACACATTCTATAATAGAAGATAATGTTGAATTTAACAACTTAGGTCTTGTTGTAACAGATGAGCAACATAGATTTGGTGTAAAACAGAGAATGAAATTGTCTAGTAAAGGGAATGTAGTAGATACTTTAGTTATGACAGCAACTCCTATTCCTAGATCTCTTGCTATAGTTTTATATGGAGATTTAGATATTTCTATTATAGATGAGTTACCACCTGGAAGAAAACCAGTTGAAACTTATGTTGTAAATGACAATTATAATATGCGTGTGAATAATTTCTTAAAAAAGCAAATGAATGAGGGAAGACAAGTATATATTGTTTGTCCTTTAGTAGAAGAAAATGAAGACTTGGATTTAAATTCTGTTGAGAAGTTATATGAGGAGTATAAAAAAGAATTTTCAGATTATTCTGTTGGAATACTTCATGGTAAAATGAAGAATAAGCAAAAAGATGAGATTATGAATGAATTTAAAGAAAATAAAATAAATATGTTAATATCTACTACTGTAATTGAGGTAGGAATAAGTGTTTCAAATGCTACAGTTATGGTTATTGAAAATGCAGATAGATTTGGCCTTGCAGCTTTGCATCAGTTAAGAGGAAGAGTAGGAAGAGGAAGTGAAGCATCTTATTGTATTTTAAAAAGTAACAATAAATCTGCGATTTCTAGGCAAAGGCTTGATATTATGAGAAAAAGTAATGACGGATTTTTAATAGCAAAAAAAGATTTAGAATTAAGAGGACCAGGAGACTTTTTTGGAATAAGACAATCTGGAATGCCAGAATTTAAACTTGCAAATTTACTTACAGATACTAAGATATTAGAGAAGACTCAACTTGCTGTAAAAGAAGTAGTATCAGAAGACAAAAAATTAATTTTGCCACAAAATCAAATGATAAAAAAGGAGCTATTATTTAAATATGGAGATCAATTAAATAATATAGTTGGATAGGAGAAGAAATGATAAATATACAAAATGCGAAAGATACATTTTTAGATTATGTTAAAAATTATGATATAAACAATGGAAGAATAAAATTGAAAATGATTCATATATTAAATGTTGCTAAAAATTGCAAAGAAATAGCTGAGAGTTTAAAATTAGATGATGAACAGATTAAACTTGCATATCTTATAGGATTATTTCATGATATAGGTAGATTTGAGCAGGTTAGAATTTATAATACTTTTAGTGATAAAGATACAGGCCTTGATCATGGAGAATATAGTTTAAAAGTACTATATGATGATAAATTAATTGAAAAATTTATTGATACTCATAAATACGATGATATTATAAAAAAAGCTGTATTTTATCATAATAAAGCAAAAATTGCGGATGATGTAAAGGGAGATGCTTTAATATTTTCAGAAATTATAAGAGATGCAGATAAAATAGACATTTATCGAGTAATAAATGAAGATGATATGAAGGATATTTTTTGGTATGACAATTTTGAAAATTTAGATATTTCTGAAAAATTGATGAATGAATTTGAAAATACACACTTTATAAGTTATAAAAATATAGAAAATAATGCTGATTTAATTTTAGCTTTTTATGGATATATTTTTGATTTTAATTTTGACTATTGTTTAAAAAATATTAAAGATAAGAAATTTTTGGAAAAGTTTTATCAGAGAATTAAAGATACATTTAAGAGTGATTATATAAATAAAAAAGTTGAAAAAATATTATATATTTGTAATAGTTATATTAATGAAAAAATAAAAAGCATGTAGAATTACATGCTTTTAAAACATTGTTATAACTTCAGAACTTAATGCATTTCCAATCAAAAATAATATAATACATACAATCACTGTTATTATAACAGATATTATACTAGTCATTATTGCTCTACCAAAAGTAAGTTTTTTAGGTCCTCTTTGTATTTCTGATAATGAAGAATTATTTCCTTTTTTGAAAATATCCTTTTTAAATATTTTTTTACTTATATTTCTTATTATTTTCTTAAATGAGAATCTTACTGTACCAGTAACTTTTTGATAGTTTATATTAACAGTATAGTATGTAAAAGATTGAAGTAGAGTACCAATTAAAAATGTAGATAATAATGTCTTAATAAGTATTGGACTATACTCAGATGCTAATGTATTATCAAATATCATTGAAAAAATAATATCAATAGCATTTCCTTCTAAAGAAGTATTTATAGAATTATAGCATCCTACAAGTAATATTGCCCAAAGAAATACTGTAAGAGTAGCTGGTATAAATAATTTTTTTGTTTCGTAGTTATAAAGTGTAGTAATCATTAGTGCTAGTTTCATTGCTGTATCCATAATCACAATTAGTACTAATGCAATAAGTATAACTAGCAAAATGGTAATAAGCCACATAAATATCACATCCTATTTTTTGAATCTTGTTATATATAATAGTTTTTCTCTAATACGTTTGTATATAGTTTTCTTTTGTTTATTTTTTTCTTCTTTTGTTTGTGCTTCTTTTTTCAGATTGTGTAGCTTTATAATCTCACTGTAAAGCATTTCAAGTTTATCTCCAAATTGTTCTATAGAATATTCTTTTGCTGTTTGATAACCACTGGTAACTAAAGAGTTAGTTAATTTTTCATCTTTAAAAATTTTTATTATTGCATTTTTAAAGTCATCATTTCTCTTTACAAGAATACCGTTTTTACCATTTTTTATATATTCAGATAGATTTGGAGCATATTTTGCAACTACTGGGATACCTGCTGCCATTGCTTCAATAAACGTAAGTCCTTGAGTTTCTGTAAGTGAAGCATTTACAAATACATCTCCTAAATTATAGTATTTTGGAACATCGTTATAAGGTACTTTTCCAGTAAAAATAACATTGTCTTGGATATTTAATTTTTTTGCTTGTTCTTGTAAATCTTTTTTAGATGGACCATCACCTACAATTAAAAATTTACAATTAGAATATTCATTAAATATAGAAGGCATTACATTCATAATAACATCTATACTTTTTTCTGTTGCCACTCTTCCAAGAAAAAGTATTACTTTTTCTTCTGGTTTTATTCCTAATGACATTTTTAATTTATTTTTCTCTTCTAAAGTAAAATTAGATTTTGCAAATGGCTTTATGTCAATGCCAGTAGGAATAACATATATAGGTTTATTTTTTACATTGCATTTATATTTTAAATATTTAGCTGTTTTATTTGAAGGAGTAATAACACATTCTGCCTTTCTTAAAAATCCTCTAGAGAATTTTCTAACTAATCTTTTTAAATAGATATTTCTTCCTTTTATAGGAGTTATATAGTGTACATAATCTTCCCACATAGTGTGGTATGTATGAATAAAAGGAATATCATATTTTCTTGATATTATTTTTCCAAATGCTCCAAGTGAAAATTCTGACTGTGTATGTACTATATCTAAGTTTAGTTCTTTGATTTGTTTAGCTATTTCTCTAGAATAAAACGTTGCTATTCTATTTTTATATTGCTTAGCGATTAGTAGAGGAATGCTATTTAACATATATAGTGTCTGATTTTCATTTGGCTGTATAGATTTAGATGTTGTAAAAACGTATACTTGATGTCCTCTTTTTTTCATTTCTTGTTCTATCATATTAATTGATGTTACAACACCTGATGTGACAGGGTTATACGCGTCGGTAAAAATACCAATTTTCATAATATTACAACTCCTTAAAAAATGTATGTAAAAAATAATACATTTTTAGCTAAAATAACACAAATATTATATATTAATTAGAAAAAAAAGTCAATATTGTTAGAAAAATTACGTAAAATATCACTGTAATACCAATATATGAGATTACATAAAAAATAATTACAAAATGATTGACTAAAAATCGATAAATATGTTATAATTTAATTAGTTAAGTATTTGAATGTTTTACTTAATGTGGGAGGATGGTACTAATGAAAAAAATAAGAAAATTAAAATTTAAAGCAAGATTTAAAGAGGTATTAATATTAATAATTTTTATAGCAGTTACGTCTTTTGCTATAATTGAGATAAAAAATTTATTAAATCAAGAAAAGATCAAAAATTTAACTGAACAAATAAATATATCAGGTGGAACACAAGAAGGCGGTGGGATACTTGCATCTTTAGCTGAGGATACACCTTTAAGAGTTACTGGAAATGCGATAGCCGTTTTAGACATTCCTGCTTATTCTATTAGAGGACAAATAGCTGTGGGAACAGATGATGAAACTTTAAAAAATTTTATTGGAAAATTTGAGGGGTGTGCTGATCCAGGTCAAATTGGTAACTTTTGCTTAGCAGCACATAATAATATATATACAGAGCTATTTAGAAATTTACACAAAGTTCAAGTAGGAGATAAAGTAAGAATTGTAACAAAAACACATGAATACGTATATACTATAACTTCAACAGAAGTTGTTGAACCTACAAGAACTGATGTATTAAATGGTGGAACAAAAAGAGAAATAACTCTTATTACTTGTACACAAGCAGCAACAAAAAGAATTGTTGTAAAAGGTGAGCTTACTTCTGAAAGAGAGCTTGATGCTCAAGAGCAAGAAGAAGGTGTAATATAATGCCTAAAAAAATAAAAAAAGAAAAAGATCTAAAATTTAAGAATAATAAAAACAAGTTTATAAATGTAAATAATGTACATTATTATTTTATAGGATTATTTATTGTTTTAATATGTGTATGTGTGGGAGTGGGTATATATAGATATTCTCAGGATAGCTATCATATAAATTCATCTAATGCTGTAGACAGATTAATATATAGCGAAAAAGTTGAGGGTGGATATGATGTATATTATGTTATAAGAAATGATGAAGGTAAAATATTTTCTACTTATAATACTCCAACTAGCAGTGAAGAAAATAAATGGGGAGAAAATAAATTTTTAGATTATAATGAAGAAATCTATGCAAGTGGTATTTTAAATTATGATACTCAAAGTAGAGAAAGTGGAGCAGATGCAGACTGGAGTCTTGAAATAGAGCTTGCTGATGGAACTGAAAAATATTATTCTAGTAATGCTAATGTTGAAATAGAGAAAGAAAAATTTGCTCAAGTCATAAAAAAGTATTTTGATAAGGATATAATATATAAATAAAATGCATTATTTAGTTTTAGTAATAGCGTGTATAGCTATAGCACTTGTGTTTATTTGTAAATATTATGGATTGAGTATTATTTATTCTACATTAGTTATTATACTTGCAGTAGTACTCGATATTTTATCTAATACTATTACTAGTAGAAAAAATAGAAAAGAAAATAATAATATAAAGATAGGTAAAAAATAAATATAGAGGTGATAAAGATGTATGACACTAATTATGCTACTGTATATAGTACGCAAAGTGAATTATATGATGAAATAAATAAAATAGAAGATAAGATAAATAAAGTGGTTAAATATAGAGATTCTAATCCAGGATGTGATCCTAACACTTTTGAACTTAATGAGATATTGTTTGATGTGGCTTCAATTGGCAGTGGTTCTAGGAGATTTGAGGGAGAAGGAAAAGATGAAGCATATAAATTTTTACATGATCCAAAATATCGTGAATTAGAGGATAGTTTTAAAACTATTTTTGAACCTTGTATGGAGCAATTAGCCCCATCAGAAAATGGTTTGATAACTTCAAAAGATGATCCTTTATATAGATATTTTGAGGGTTCATTTCAACGTAGGGGTACATTAAATTCTTTAGGAAATCATGAGTTACGATATATATATTCTAAAGCTTGCGGAATAAATTTATTTATAAAACAAAATCTTAGAGATTTTAAAAATAACGGAGTAGAAGGAATTATTTATGACAACAAGCAAGAATATATAGATTTATTAGATAGAATTGAAGAATTTAAATCTAAAGACTATAGTGAAGAGCAACTTAAGCCATTATCTCCTCTAATGGAAGATATACATATGGCAATTGGAAAGACACCAAAGGAGTATTATCAAGCGTTAGAATTAAAAAGACAACAGGAATATGAAGAAAAAGTAATGCAAAAAATAAGAGAAAAACAAGAACAAGATAAAAGAAAAAAAGATGATCCAGATGATCCTATAATATAAATAAGAAAATAAGAAGTAACATAAAATTGCTTCTTATTTTTTGCATGTCAATTGTTTAAAAAAGGGTTTTAAAATGCAATTTAAATAAATATTAAATTGATTGATAACATAAAAATTATGTAAAATAATATGCTGGTAAATTAATTTCTGATTTTTAAGCGATTGTCATATTATTTTTGACTTTTTACATAAAAAATGTTAAAATATTATTTGTAAAATTTATTTTTTAAGAATAAGGAGGCGAAAAAATGGCAAAAAAAGTAGTAGCGATTGTAGGAAGACCAAATGTTGGAAAATCTACTTTATTTAATGTACTTGCTGGAGAGAAAATTTCAATTGTAAAAGACATACCAGGAGTTACACGTGATAGAATATATGCAGACTGTGCTTGGCGTGGAACAACATTTCAAGTAATAGATACTGGTGGAATTGAACCAGAATCAGATGATATAATAATAAAACAAATGAGAAGACAAGCAGAGCTTGCTATGGATATTGCAGATGTTATTGTATTTATAACTGATATAAAGACGGGAGTTACAGTGTCAGATGATGAAGTTGCTCAAATGTTAAGAAAGACTAAAAAGCCAGTTATATTAGTGTGTAATAAATGTGATAAAGTTGGAGCACCACCTGATGAACTATATGAGTTTTATAGTTTAGGACTTGGAGATCCTCTACCTATTTCTGCTGGAAAAAAGCTTGGAATCGGTGAGCTTTTAGATGAGATATATAACAAATTTGATAATGTAGAAACTGAAATAGAAGATGATGAAACAATAAGAGTTGCAGTAATCGGAAAACCTAATGCTGGAAAATCTTCCCTTATAAACAAAATACTTGGAGAAGAAAGGGTAATTGTATCAGATATTGCTGGAACTACAAGAGATGCAATAGATACGTATTTTGAAAATAAGTTTGGAAAATATATTTTTGTTGATACAGCAGGTATTAGAAGAAAAAATAAGGTATATGATAAACTTGAAAAATACTCAGTACTTAAAGCTAAAAGTGCTATAGAAAAGGCAAATGTTTGTTTAATAATGATCGATGCAACAGAAGGTGTGACAGAGCAAGATGAAAAAATTGCAGGAATTGCACATGAGGCAGGAAAAGGTGTAATAATAGTAATAAATAAATGGGATTTAGTAGAAAAAGAAACAAATACCATGCAAAAATATAAAAAGAATGTTTATGATAAACTTGCATATTTAGATTATGCGCCAATACTGTTTATTTCTGCTGTTACTGGTCAAAGAGTAGATAAATTGTTTGAACTAATAAACGAAGTAGATAAACAAAATAGTCAAAGAATTTCTACAGGAATGCTAAATGACGTATTATCTGATGCGATAGCTATAACTCAGCCGCCATCAGATAAAGGAAAAAGATTAAAAATATATTATATGACTCAAGTATCAATAAGACCACCTACATTTGTGATATTTGTTAATTCTAAAGAATTAATGCATTTTTCATATGTGCGATATATTGAAAATCATTTAAGAAAGCAATTTAGTTTTAAAGGTACACCTATACATATGATAATAAGAGAAAGAAAAAATGATAAAGATTAGTGAGGTATTATGAGTATAAATATAGTTTTAATATTTATTGTTGTATATATTATTAATATGTTTAATCCATCTATTATAATTTGTAAAATTAAAACTAAAGAAGATATACGTAGACTTGGCTGTATGGATGCAAGTGTATATAATTCATTTAAGGTAATGGGAAATTTTACTGGTATTTTAGTATTATTACTTACAATTTTTAAAGTAGTATTAAGTTATTATGTTGCTAAATTTATAGCTATTTATTTAGGAGAAAATATAGCAAGTACTATGTTTGTATCTACTGTTATTTTAGGATGTATGATGGGACACTGTTTTCCAGCTATATATAAATTTAATGGTGGAAAGGGTATAGTTGAATTTATAACACTTATGAGCATATTTAGTACTAGGTATGTTGCTGTTTGTATGGTAGTAGGGTTAATTATAATAGCTTTAACTAGAGTAATAGCAAAAGGTACACTTGCAGGATGTATACTATATTTAATTTTATCATTAATACTTGGATGTAGCTATATACCAGCTTTAATTATATCATTACTTATAGTATTATATAAACATAGAGAAAATATTGACAGAATGATAAATAGACAAGAAAAAACAATATAGGAAAGGAAGATAATTTATGGAAAAAATGTTAATTTTTGGACACAAAAGTCCAGATACTGATACAATTTGCTCAGCAATTGTAATGGAGAATTTACAAAAAAAATTAGGAAAAGAAGTAGAAGCAGTAAGATTAGGAAATTTAAATAAGGAAACAGAATATGTACTTAATTATTTAGGTATTACTCCACCAAAAATGATTGAAAAAATTGAAGATGGACAAAAAGTAATACTTGTTGATCATAATGAATTTTCACAAAGTGTAGAAAATATTGAAAATGCTAAAATAAAAATGGTTGTTGACCATCATAGAATTTGTGATTTTCAAACATCAGAGCCATTGTATTATAGAGCAGAACCTGTAGGGTGTACATGTACAATATTATATAAACTTTATAAGGAAAATGATGTGGAAATAGATAAAACAGTTGCATCACTTATGATAAGCGCTATTATTTCTGATACATTACTTTTAAAATCTCCAACTAAAACAGTTGAAGATGAAAATGCAGTAAAAGAATTGGAAAAAATATCTGGATTAAATGCTCAAGTATATGGTCTTGATATGTTAAAAGCTGGAACAGATTTAAGTGGATTCACAGCAGATGAATTAATATCTTTAGACTGTAAAGTATGTGCTTTAAAAGATAAAAATGCAAAAGTTGCACAAGTAAATACTGCCGATATTAATGATATGATGAATAGAAAAGAAGAAATAGAACAAGCTATTAATGCTGATATTGAAAAAAATAATTTAGATTTATTTGTATTTGCTATTACAGATATTATAAATAGCAATTCACAAGCAATAGTTCTTGGAAAAAATACTGATATATTTGAAAGAGGATTTAATAAAAAATTAGAAGAAAATACTGCCTTTTTACCTGGAGTAGTATCAAGAAAAAAACAAATATTACCAGTATTACAAGAAAACGCTTAAAAATGAAATGCTTTTGAGTTTATACTTGAAAGCATTTTTTGTTGACTTTAATACTTTTTCGATTTATAATTTTATTATATTTAGGGGGAAAAAGTGGCAAGAAGATTTATTGTAGAAAATGATAATATAAATAATATAGATGATAATACTATTACTATTGAAGGAAAAGAAGTAAAGCATATTCAAGTTTTAAGGCATAATATAGGAGATGAAATAATTATAAATGATAAGGTATATAGTATAGTAAAAATGGGAAGAGAGAATATTACGCTAAAATATAAAAAGGAAGCACCATTAATAGGTATACCTAAAACAAATGTTACTCTTTATATTGCTTTACTTAAAAATGATAAACTAGATTTTGTTATTCAAAAAGCAGTAGAAATTGGAGTAAAAAAGATAGTACCATTTACATCTTCTAATACAATAGTAAAATTAGATGACAAGGGAAAGATTAAAAGAAAAGAAAAACTTCAAAAAATAGCTGAAGAAGCATGTAAGCAATGTGGTAGGATGGATATGGTAGATGTAGCAGATATAGTAACTTGGGATAAAATGTGTGAAAAATTATGTGAAAATGATGCTGTACTTTTTGCTTATGAGTCATCTCACATTTCTTTAAAGGAAAAATTAAATGATATAAAAGACAAAGAATATACAAATATTGGTATTATTATTGGAGCTGAAGGTGGATTTACTCCTAAAGAGGCACAAAAGCTAGAAAATATAGATAATGTTGCATGTATATCACTTGGTAGCAGAATATTAAGAGCAGAAACAGCAGCTTTAAATTTGTTATCTATTGTTTTATATGAAATGGAGGAATAGTATGAAAATTATGATATATCCAGATAAATTAAAAAAAGGAGATAGTGTAGGAATTACAGCAGTATCTGCAACATCTAATGCTCAAAAAATAGATTTAGCAATTGATAATATTATGAGTCTTGGATTAAATGTTGTTGAAACAGATAATGTAAGAAAAGATGAAGGGATAGTAAGTTCTAGTGGAAAGCAAAGAGCAGAAGAGCTCTTGGAGCTATATAAAGATACAAATGTGAAATATATAATTGCAGCAAGAGGTGGAGAGTTTTTAATGGAGATGTTACCATATTTAGATGAACATCAAGATGTTATAAGAAATAACCCAAAATGGTTTCAAGGATTTTCAGACCCATCCCTTCTAAATTTATACATTACTACTAAGTTTAATATAGCTACTATTCATATGGAAAACATTAGTGACTATGCTATGAATCCAAGATATAAATCAATTCAAGATTGTATAGATTTTATGTTTAGTAATGACGAGGAGCTTGTGCAGGAAAGTTATCCTAAATATCAAAAGAGTGAATATGATGAGGGGAATACTAAAGGATATAATTTAACTGAAGAAAATGTATATGAGTGTGATACAAATGATGTAGAATTTGAAGGAAGAATTATTGGTGGATGTATAGATACATTTTCTCTTATATCTGGTACTAAAATGGATAATATAAATAATTTTATATCGCAATTTGACGAAGGAATGATTTGGTATATAGACAACTGTGAATTGCAACCTTTAGAATTTTATAGAAGATTATGGCATATGGATCAAATGGGATATTTTAAAAATGTTAAAGGATTTTTAATAGGAAGGTCGATGATGCAAGAGAATAATAATGATTATTATTTTAGTTTTAAAGATGCTGTAAAAAGAGCATTAGAAAAATATAATGTACCTATTGTCTATAATGTGGATATTGGACATATTCCACCACAAATGACAATAATAAATGGATCTTATGCTAAGTTTCATTATAAAGATGGAAAAGGAAAACTTATACAAAAATTAATATAAAAAATGCACTTTAAAAGTGCATTTTTTATTGCCATATTCCAATTTTTTGCTTTTTTGCTTCTTTTTCAAACTTTTCTAAATAGTTTTGTAAAGAAATATCTGGTTTATAATAATTGCTTTGAGCATATCCATTAATTACAAGTTTTGCATTAAATAAATAATTTTCAATATTTTCCTCATTTATTGTATCTATTTTTTCAAGCCATACATATCTTAAAAGTCTGTTATAATCATCTGTTTGAGATATATCTTTTTGTAAATATACTTTTTTACCTAAAAGTTCATTAGTAGTATACTCTGTTGCTTCTTTACCATATTCTTCAATTTTAGTTGTATATTCAGGACAATTTACACCAATAAATCTTACTTTTTCTTCTTTTCCATTAATGTCTACCCATATTGTATCGCCATCAATCACTTTTGTAACTGTAGCTTCAGTAAGTTCTACTTGATTATTACCTTTATCTGTATTATTTATATTTGTTGTAATATTGTTTTCTTTATAAATGCTAATATTATTATTTATATAGTTTTTGAAATATACAGCAAAAAGTATAGCTATAACAACTAACAATATAACAGTTATTATTTTTTTTATATATTTTTTCATAATTCACCTTCCATATGATATTATACATGAAAGTTTTTTCTTTAGCAATTACTTTAATGACTTAGACATATTTTTTATTCTTTCAAATTCATTTAATGTTACAAATTCAAAACCATTTTCTTTATAGTATTTAATGAGTCTTTGGACAGCAGAAACAGTTGTATCAAAAGTATCATGCATAAGGATAATGTCATTTCCTGTTGTAGTATCAATTACGTGACTGACTATTTTTTCTGTGTTTTTATAATTCCAATCTAAGGAATCTACATTCCATAAAACACTTTGTAGTTCCTGACTTTCTATTATATCTTTTACGTCATCATTTAGTATTCCATATGGAACTCGTATATATGATGGGATTTCTTGAGTTATTTCATATATTATATTACTAGTTGTTGTTATTTGATCTAGTACTTCTTCACGAGATACTTTAGTAAAAAATATATGTTTATAACTATGTATTCCAATTACATGCCCTTCATTTTTTTCTTGTTGTAATATTTCTGGATATTTTATAGCACTTTCACCTAATATAAAAAAATTAGCTTTAACATTTTCTTCTCTTAATATGTTAAGTATGTCCGATGTATGTTTACTTGGTCCATCGTCAAAAGTTAAAATTAGAAGTTTTTTATTATTATATTTTTCTATTAATTCTTGTTCTTTAGGTGAAGGTGAAAAACTATCACTATTTATATGTACTAGTGTTATGTCAAAAACAAATATTGCTAGAATTATAAAAAATAATTTAATGGTAGATTTTTTTATATATATAGTTTTCATAATCAACCTCATAATAAGTATATTAATCTACAAAAATTAATATTCATTATAGTTTGACTTAAAAACTTATGTTTGATATAATATACAAGAAAAAGAGGTGCTTATTTTATGATTGAAGATAGAGTTATATCTCCAGAACTTATATATGAAGATGACGATTTTGATGAAAAAATAGATGAGACAACTTTAAGACCTCAAACTTTTAGTGAATATATAGGTCAAGAAAAAGTAAAAGAAAATTTAAAGGTATATATAGAAGCAGCAAAGGATAGAGGAGAAGCTTTGGATCATGTACTTTTATATGGACCTCCAGGACTTGGAAAAACAACACTTGCAATGATTATTGCAAATGAAATGAACAGTCACATAAAGATAACTTCGGGTCCTGCAATAGAAAAAGCAGGAGATCTTGCTGCCATTCTTACAAATTTACAAGAAAATGATATTTTATTTATAGACGAGATACATAGATTAAATAAGTCAGTTGAAGAGATATTATATCCAGCTTTAGAAGACTTTAGTCTAGATATTGTAATAGGAAAAGGTCCATCAGCTAAATCTATAAGGCTTGATTTACCTAAGTTTACCCTAGTTGGTGCAACAACAAAGGCTGGTTCGCTTTCTTCACCACTTCGTGATAGATTTGGTATAATTCATAGACTAGATTTATATACGCAAAAAGAACTTGCAACTATTATACAAAGAAGTTCTAAAATTTTGGGAGCTCAAATAGATGAAGAAGCAGCCTTAGAGATTGGATCAAGATGTAGGGGTACACCAAGAATTGCAAATAGATTATTAAAAAGAGTAAGAGACTTTGCACAGGTTGAAAAAAAAGAAGTAATAGATTATCAAATAGCAAAAAAAGCTTTAGATAGACTTGAAATAGATGAGATTGGACTAGACAATACAGATAGATTAATGCTAAAAACAGTAATAGAAAAATTTAATGGTGGACCAGTTGGAATAGATACTTTAGCAGCGTGTATTGGTGAAGATAAAGATACAATAGAAGATGTTTATGAACCATATCTAATGCAAATTGGATTTTTAAGTAGAGGACCAAGAGGAAGAATGGCAACGCCTTTGGCATATGATCATTTAAATATAGAATATAAATCAGGAAAAAGGAGTTAGTATGAAAAAAGTATTAATGCATGTGTGTTGTGCACCGTGCTTTATAACTATACAAGAAGATATAGAAAAAAACGGAATGTTAATAAATGAAAAAAGAGAAAAGGTTGAACTTAGTGCATATTGGTATAATCCAAATATTCATCCAAAGGCGGAATATGAAAGACGAAAAGAGTCTTTTATTAAGTTTTGTGATATGAAGAATGTGGATAGAATTATTTGTGATGAATATGATCTTAACGGCTTTGTAAAAGATGTAGTAGAAAATGTTGGAGAAAATAAAAAATATAATATTAGGTGTAAGTATTGTTATTATAGAAGATTAGAAAATGTATTTAAATATGCAAGTGAAAATGGATATGATATAGTATCAACTACACTTACTAGAAGTCCTTATCAAAATCATGATGTTATAAATAAGGTAGCAGAAGAATTATCTAAAAAATATGGTGTTGAGTATGTATATTCAGATTATCGTTCTACATACTATGAAGGACAAAGAAAAGCTAGAGAATACGGTCTTTATATGCAAAAATTTTGTGGTTGTGTGTTTTCTTTTGATTCAGGAAAGTGGGTATATTAATTGAAAAAGTATTCAAAAAATGTTTTAAGGTTTAAAAAGTTATATGTGTTTTTAATAAGTATTTTTGTAGTATTACTAGTTATAGGTATAGTGCTTCTTCTGTGTTTTTGCTTTAATGATAGAATAGAGGTAGAAAGTCAAAAAAATGATGCTATTAATGTTTCAGATGATGTTGCACTAAATTCTACCCCCATAATTATAGATAATTTAGTAGTTGGAGCTACATATAATTCTAGGTGGGTTAGTGCAAATAAATATTATTTAAAAAGTAATAACAAAAATGATTGTGAGATAGATGTATATAATGATGACGTAAAGGCTGGTACATATAAAATAAAGGAATTTTTAACAGATGAAAATACAGTATTTGTAAATACTAGCTATCCAAATTATGTAGATGAGTATTTTGCTATTGCTAAAGATTCAAATTATGCTTTAGTTTCACAATTTGGACAGACACAAGTGGAACAAAAAGATTATGAATATGTAAAAAAAGCTTTGGGATTATATAGACTATATAATACAACTATGAATATAAAAAATGTATATAATGGATATATTAATGCTAATACGCCAGTAAGAATCTTAACTGTAACAAGTAATGGAAAGGGAATGTTTGGTGGAGTTTATAGTAGTATAATTTTAGCTTTTCCAAATGAAAATAAAGCTAAAATTCTTCAATATAGTTATACAAAAGATCTAGAAAATAGTGATGATTTTCCTATATATTCTCTTGAATTTTTAGCAGATTTAAATGGAGATGGAAAAAGCGAGATAATAACACGAGAGGTTACAGAATTTAATGTAACATATAATGTGTTTGAGTATGAAAATGACAATTGTTTTAAGGTATTAAGTGAGACTATGAAAGGAAATAAATAATTTATATTGACTTATACATAAAAAAATAGTATAATTATTACATAACGTTGATGGGACGAGTAAGTTTTAACACTGTTACAAGAGAGAATTGGTCGTGGGCTGGAAGCCAATTTTAATAAGATATTACCGAAGACTACCCCGGAGTTAGTAGGAAACTACCGTTGATTTCGTACAATCATAAATTAAGTTAAAAATTAGGGTGGAACCGTGCAATAAATATATTGTACCCCTATAGACAAAAAATGTGTCTGTAGGGGTACATTTTTTGTAGTAATTTAAAGGAGGAAAAGGTTCTATGAAAAAATATATAAGAAAAGTCACGAGATAAAAATTAAAGTATAAAATAAAGTAATATTAAGTTTTTATAGGAGTGATTTTTATGAGTAAATATGTAAATAGTAATAATGAAGTATATGAAGGAGACTTAGATTTACAAGTTTTAAGACATACAGCATCTCACATAATGGCACAAGCAATAAAAAGATTATTTCCACAAGCAAAACTTGCAATAGGTCCAGCAATAGAAAATGGATTTTATTATGATATTGATGTAGAGCCAAAACTTGTTGAAGCTGATTTAGAAAAAATAGAAGCTGAAATGAAAAAAATAATAAAAGAAAATTTAAAAATAGAAAGCTTTAAATTACCAAGACAAGAAGCTTTAAAATTAATGGAAGAAAGAAATGAACCATATAAAGTTGAACTTATTAATGATTTACCAGAAGATGAAGAAATATCATTTTTCAAACAAGGTGAATTTGTAGATTTATGTACAGGTCCACATATGCTATATACAAAAGCAGTAAAAGTATTTAAGCTAATGAATATTACAGGTGCATATTGGCGTGGAGATGAAAAAAATAAAATGCTACAAAGAATTTATGCAACTGCTTTTGATAATAAAGAGGGATTAGAAAAATATTTAGAAGAATTAGAAGAAGCTAAAAGAAGAGATCATAGAAAAATAGGAAAGGATTTAGAGTTGTTTATGACTCATGAACTTGTAGGTTCTGGTTTACCTATGTATCTACCAAATGGTGCTACAATAAGAAGAATATTAGAAAGATATATTGTAGACAAAGAAGTTGCAATGGGATATAAGCACGTATATACTCCATCTCTTGCAAATGTAGCGTTATATAAAACTAGTGGACACTGGGATCATTATAAAGATGATATGTTTCCTGCTATGGATATGGGAGCAGAGCAAATGGTTTTAAGACCAATGAATTGTCCACATCATATGTTAATATATAAAAATAAATTACGTTCTTATAGAGATTTACCTATACGTATTGGTGAACTTGCTCATGATTTTAGATATGAAGATAGTGGAAGCGTATGTGGACTTGAAAGAGTAAGAGAAATGTGTCAAAACGATGCTCACTTATTCGTAAGGCCAGATCAAATAAAAGAAGAAGTAGGAAAAGTAATAAATTTAATTCTTGCAGTTTATGAAGACTTTGGGTTTAAAGATTATGAATTTAGATTATCTTTAAGAGATAAGGATGATAAAACAAAATATTTTGATGATGATGAAATGTGGGAAAAAGCAGAATCACAGCTTCGTGAAATATTAAAAGAATTAAATATTAATTTTTATGAAGCAAAAGGAGAAGCTGCATTTTATGGACCAAAACTTGATGTACAGCTTAAGTCTGCAATAGGGCATGATGTTACTGTTTCAACTTGTCAGCTAGATTTCTTATTACCTGAAAGATTTGAACTTGAATATATTGGTGAAGATGGAAAACCACATAGACCAGTTGTAATTCACAGAGCTATACTTGGTACAATGGATAGATTTATGTGTTTCTTAATTGAAGAGACAAAAGGAGCTTTTCCATTATGGCTTGCACCTGTACAAGTTAAATTATTAACAATAGCAGATAGACATATAGAATATGCGCAAAAATTGCTAGAAGAATTTGAACAAAAAGGAATAAGAGTAGAGCTAGATAATAGAGAAGAAAAAATAGGATACAAAATAAGAGAAGCACAACTTCAAAAAGTACCATATATGTTAATTATTGGAGATAAAGAAGTAGAAGAAAATAAAGTTAGTATACGTTCAAGAGAAAATGGAGATCTTGGAAGTATGAAAAAAGAAGAGCTTATACAAAAAATTGAAGAAGAAATTAAAAATTTATCTAAGTAAAATAAAGATACACCTTCATTTGAAGGTGTATCTTTATTTTGTAACAATGGTGAAAAAGAAAAATAATATTAATGTAATATAAATAATATAGTCTATGAAAAAACAGAAAAATGTACACATTATATTAAAAAAAGTTTTTTTTTATGATAATATGTGTTATAGAGGTGAAAATGATGAAAAAACATTTAAAGAAGGCTATGATGCTTATAATTCTTTTAACTATGTGTATTAGTTGTAGCATGCAAAATATATATGCAGATGATAATACCTTTGAAGCGACTAATGAGGCATGGCAAGAAGGAACTAATATGGCTATGTATAAAGGTGCAAGTGGAGTGTCAGATCATACAAATTATAGATATAAAATAGTTAATGTAGGTATTGCTTATTGTATTGAATGTGGAGTTAATGTAAAAGCTGAAACAACATATAGAATTGAAGAATGGGATAATAGTGATAGACAAGGAAAAATATTAAGTTATATAATGTCTAGTAGTTATGATGAGCAAGTAAAGCAAGCAGCAGTTTGGGAAGTTATGGGAAATTATCCTGAATCAAATAGCATCACCAATCAGGAGCTATATAAGCAAGTTGCTACATTAAAGAGTGAAGCAGAACAATATATCGATAATGGAAATCGTGGAAATGCTATTGATGGAAATATAAGTACAGGAACATTGAGTTTTACATATGATGACAATATGAGAGCTTATGTTTCTAATGATTTCGTTGTAAGCACATCAGCAGGAGCATCAGTATCAGATGTAATAATGAGTGGAGCTCCAGCAGGATCATATTTTCGTGAAGGTGAAACATCTTTAGGTGGAGCTTTTCAGTTAGGTGGATCACAATCTAAAACTTTAAAAGTTGTTGTTCCTTATGATAATATAGAAGAAGATATAACAATTACAGTTAATGTATCAGGTGGCGGTCAAGGAATAGAATATTTACCTTGTACAAGATACATTTCTGAAGATTCACAAGACTTAGCAAGACCAAGGACTGGAGTTATAACTGGAAAAGGAGCAAGTGCATCAGGAAGTATAGGAATTGTTGCTGGTCTTAAGGTACAAAAGACAGATGAACATGGAAAACCTGTAAAAGATGTAAGATTAAAAATTACAGGACCTGCTTCTTTTGGAACTAGAGAAGTAACAACAAATGAGAATGGAGAAGTTGATTTAGGAAAAGTAAGAAAAGGAACTTATATAATAGAGGAAATAGAAGTAGGACAAAATTTATATATTAGTGAAGAATCTAAACATATTGAAATAGTTGTAACTGGAGGAAAAGATAATACTTGTGAAATAAAAAATGAATATGTAAGAGGCGCAACTCAGTTAAAAAAGAAAGATGCATATAATGATGTGAATCCTAAAGGAGACTGTATATTAGAGGGCGCGGTCTATACTTTATATGCAGCTGAAGATATTTATGAAGGTATAGAGCCAAATCGTACTTTAATATTTGAAGCTAATGAACCTATTTTAGCGTTAGTAGGAGATTCAAATGTACCTACAGAGACTGTAACAACAGATAAAGAAGGAAAAACACCTGTAATAAGAAGAGTATGGAGTACGGTTAAAGGCGAGGAGCTAGATGGTTTACCAGTAGGTAATTATTATTGGAAAGAGATAAAACCATCACAAGGTTTCGTTTTAAACACAGAAACTGTTTCTGTAGAAATTGTATATAATGAAGAAGATGCAGAAGATGGACAATTAGATACTAAACCAGTAGATGGAAATATGGATCCAGTATTAAAAGAACAATTAGAAAAACCTATTATGGGTAGAGGTAGAGTTATAAAAATGGATGATAATTCAGAAGGTACAGAAGAAAGTCCTGCAGAAGGAGCTGTATTAAGACTTTATTTAAAGTCCGATAGAACTCAGTATTATGATGCAGAAATTAATAAATATGGACAAGCCGAATTTATAGATGAAAAATTCCATGAGCGATATCCAGATGAAGAATGTACAATACCTTATGGAGAATATATTCTTACAGAGGTAAAAGCTAGTGATTCTGGTGAACATACATATTACTATTTAAAAGAAGAACCAATTGTTATTGATGAGGATGGAGAAGTAGAAGAAAGAATAGTAATTGACTATCCAGTGCCAATGTATCCATTAGTAATGAAGCTTGATAGTGAAGATAAATCAACAGTATGCATAGAAGGTACAGAATTTAAAATTTGGGATATAAAGAATAATGAATGGGTAATAATGTATGATACTGCAAATGACAAATATATTGATACATTTAAAACAAATGAAGAAGGTAATTTTATGACTCCTCAAAAATTAAATGCAGGAGAATATGTAGTATATGAAACAAAAGCACCATATGGATATAGTTTAAATCCTAAATGGAAAATACCAGAAAATGAAGAAGATTTGGGAAATTCTGAAAAAGGTGGAAAATATGTAAAAATAGATATGCAAGCTTTAGGAATTGCAGAGGATGAAGAATATCCAGGACTTGAAGATAATGATTTAATATATGATATTGAAATAACAGATGACAGAGTAAAGGGAAAGATAACTGTTCAAAAAACAGGACCAGTAATAACAGATGTTAATATGAGTAGTGGAGAATATGGAATAGAAAAAACACCAGTATATGCTAATAGAGGACTTGAAGGGGTAACATATGATATATATGCAAAAGAAGATATAATGCCACCTGATGGAACTGGAGAGCCATATCATAAAGCAGGAGATAAAGTTGGACAAATAATAACAGACGAGACTGGTTATGGTGAATCTGAAAAACTAGATTTAGGAAAATATTATTTGATAGAAGTAAGTGCTGGAGATGATAGAGTAATAATAAATGATAAACCAATAGATGTTGAATTAGAATATGAAGGACAAGAAGTACCAGTAGTAACAAAAAATTTAGGATTAGAAAATAAAAATAAAAATGCTAAATTAAGTTTTATAAAAGAGTTTGAAGAATCAGATTATATTATTCCATCAATTGAAAAAGAAGAGAAATATGCAGTATTTGGAGTATATGCAGGACATGATATAAAGGACTACAAAGGAAAAGTAGTAATAAATAATGGAGATTTAATACAAACAATAAGAACAGATGATCAAGGAACAATAGAAGAAACATTAGATTTGCCAGAAGGAGAATATTATTACCAAGAAATAGAAGCTTCTCCATCATATACGTTAGATTCAAATAAATATAGTTTTGTAATAGACTATGAAAAGGATGCACCATTAGTAGAAATTAAAGGAAAAAATGTAACAAATAATATGGAAAAAGCAAATTTAATGCTATTAAAATTAAGTACATCAACATTCTTAGATAAAACTGGACTATATGGATCAAATGATATTGATCAAACAAAATTAGATGCATTATCACAGCAATTACTAGATAAAATTAAGAACTTATCAAAAGATGAGTTAATTGAGTATTTAGAAGAGAATAATTCAAATTATGTATTAAAAGGAGCAGAATATTCAA
>CALXJI010000007.1 GCA_944388585.1 uncultured Clostridia bacterium | reverse complement strand
TCTTTTTCAAAATAAGCATAAAAGCCCTTTAAAGAGGGCTTTTATATATTAATCACAAATCACTTATCACAAATCACTTATCACAAATCACAAGTGATTAATCACAAATCACTTGTGATTTGTGATTGTTGATGATAAAATAAGAGTAAGAAGAAATAGAAAGAAGTGAGTGGTTGTGGGAAATTTAGGCGCACAAAAAGCAAAACGAAATGATACACCAATCAGTGCAAAAAAAGATATTATGGGGGATAAGACGGTTCGTGTTCGTGCTGACTGTTATACTTCTCTATTAATTTTATTTATGATATAATCTAATTTTTCATCATCTGTTATTTTACTTTGTTATACTTCTCTATTAATTTTATTTATGATATAATTTACAAATAAATTTATTGAATTATTTGAAAGTTATACTTCTCTATTAATTTTATTTATGATATAATAGTATTGCAAAAAAGCTTGAAATTTCAATATTTTCAAGCTTTTTTATTTTATTTTTTTATAAAAATTATGCTATTTTTTATATATAATTTTTCTTTTTTAAAAAAATGACAAATTTTCATATTCAATTGGTTTCTCATATTTCAGCTTTTTTCCTAAAAGTATATCAATACTGTCATATTGTTTTTCTGTAACAGTCAGCACCCTTATTGAACCATTATTTGGAATTCCATTTTTTAATCTCTCTTTATGCATATTTACAGCATCTAATCCATTGCATAATCTTACATATACTGAATATTGCAACATATAATATCCATCTTTTATTAAAAAATTTCTAAATTGTGTAGCTACTTTTCTTTCTTTTTTAGTTTTTACTGGTAAATCAAAAAATACTAATATTCTCATAAACTTATGCATACCTATACTCTTTTAATCCATTTAAAACTGGTAATTTTATATCATTTGATTTATTTTCAAAACTCGTAGCTAAAGACTTAACAACATTTTCTATTGCTGTTTGTATATTATATGATTTACCATCTATTAAAATAAGAATATTAATAAGATTATATATTACTCTTTTAGTATCTGAATCTAATTCATCTTTTATTGTAACATTTTTTAATACATATAAATCAACTAATGGTCTAAAACATTCAATAATATCATCTGCCAAATTAAAAGCGTTAAGCTGATTATGGTGAAATATTCCTAACGCTGGTTCAAATCCATACATTACTAAACTTCTTGAAATCATTCCTCTAACTATTGCATAGCCATAATTTAAACATGAATTATATAAATCTGCATTTTTTCTTGAAAAATCTTTTCCAAAAATAGTTTTAAAATATATAGCAGCAGCTACAGCTTCCATATTTGTACTATCTCCAGATAAAACTTTATTACTAATTAATTTTAGTTCTTTATATGAATCATAGTATTCTAATTCTTTTAAAACTAAAGCTTGATTTTCTATTTTCTGCATTACTATAGACTGCCACATTCTTTTCAAAACGGGCTTTGGCATCTCAATTTGTCTTTTTAAATTTCTTAATTTTCTAGAATAATTATTAACTGACAATAACATTCCTTTAGGTAAATGTTTTTCATCACAAACATATAAAATTATATCATGCTCTACAATTTTATTAAGAGTATACGTAGTAATATTAGTTCTTAAAGAATCTATACATATACTATTAATATCTTCAAGAGGAATTGTATGTTCCTCATTATTCAAAACTACTAATTGCTCATTTTTAACACTTAATCTAACATTACTTTCAATAAATAAATTTTTAAAAGCCATACTTTTATACTTAAATCCTGTATCTTATACTACGTTTAATTTTACTCAACAGTCTTAAGACAAAGTTTTAAGCTTTCTTTCCCCCTTTCACATTTTTAAAATCATTTCTTTTTTCTGGTATTCTTACTTCATGATATTCACCGAGTACATCTACTTCATATTTTTTTATCTCTAATAGCGTTTTTATTCCAAGACCTCTTCTTTTATATTCATTATCATGTGTCTTAATTTCAATACTAGCAGATGAAATATCTGAAGACACATAGTAAGCAAAAACATCATTATATAATTTATTTTCTAACTTTTGATTTTCACTAGGTATAAATTCAATAGGTTTTTTAGATTTTATATGCACTAAGTCATTAGGATACAAAGAAAATATAAAATCTTTATCATTCATCTCCTTCCATTCACTTTCCGGTTTTTTTGCAATACTTGCTTTATTAGGTAAATTTTTCTCTATAACATTTTTAGTATATACAGGAACCAAATAATATCCTTCATTTTCTATATAAAAAACATCAATTCTTACCATTGATCCATTTTCAGCTAAAGACTTGCCATCATTTAAAGTAACAAATGAAGATACCTTCTTTTCTATCTTAACCTTTTTTACTATCGCTCCTTTACTACCATCTTTATTAGGTTTATAAAATGAATCTTTAAATGCCTCTTTAGCATTACCATCAAACTCTTTCAATCTTTTAAGTAATGCTTTGTATAAATATATATCGTCTATTTTTTGCTTCTCTGAATATCCATCTATATCCATCTCATCCTTTGTTAGACTTAATTTAGTAAGTGGTGTTTTAGTTACTGAATAAAAATTATTATCATGTTTTCTAAGTCCTCTGATAGTATCTTTATGTGCTGCTCCAGTAACTTTTCGTCTTGGCATTCTTGAAACAAAAATCGGTTTTACATTTTCAATATCTGTATATCTTACTAATTTAGAATTTTTTAAAGCTTCATGCATTAAATTTTCATTTTGTAAGCTTCTAATTTCAAGCTCTTCTCTAAATCCTTGATAAGGTTGAGGAAATTTACTTAAATCTACATATTCTCCTGTTTCTTCATTTATTATTTTATTTTCCTTAATATTACAATTTTTTAATTCGTTATACTTATAAAAATTAGTTATACTTTGAATTAATTTAGGAGTTATTATAGCTATTATAACTGCATCTATTGCATGATGTTTATCTCCATTAGCTCTTATTTTTTCTATACCAAGCCTTTTTCTAATATGAGATGTTATTGCTCCGTTTACAGCTTGTACTTTTATTTTTATACCATCATTTTTCTTAAACTTTAAATTATTTCTAAGCAAATTATACATAAGCCTACTTAAATACTGAGTATCTTTTATATTTCTTTCTTTAAAATTATCTATATCTTCTCTTGTTATTCCTTCAACCAACAATTTTTTTAACTTTTTATAATTGTTTTTCTTTATATATGTAGTCTCTATTCTTAATTTGTATTCATCAACATGCATTCCATTTTTTCTTAAATATTCAATTGGAACTCTATTGCCTTTTTTTCTATTTTCAGAAGATAAAACCAATACTTTATTATTAAACGTATCATCAAAAGAAATACTGTATGGAATTATATGATCAATATCTACAAGCTCTGTAAATAATTCATCTGGTGTTATTTTATGTCCAGAATATATACATATTTCATCTTGTTCTTTCCAAAGTCTATATTTTATAATATCTTGTCCTGTGACATTGAATTTTCCCATCTCTTGAATTTCTAGTTTTGCTTTCTCATTTTCTGATTTTCTCTCTTCATTTTTTTTACTTATTCTATTTCTCTCTTCAAATGTTTTAGAAAGTTCCCTTGCAAGCTCAATATTTATGCATAAAGGTTCACCATATTTGTTTACAATTGCATTTACAACTTTTATTGTTTGAGATACAGCTCTTTTTACTACTGGATTTGTTATATCATCTTTAATAGTATTAAATGAAAGTTTATTCTTTCTCTTTACATTTATATTTACATCTTTTCCATACACTTTTTCAACAGCTTTGTCATAAGTTAGACCCTGTTCTAAAAATGGTATTAACTTTTCCATAGCTTTAATAGATAAGTTTCCTACTTTTGAAAAACTAATCTCCAATAAATTTTCTATAAGTTCATCTGTTAACTCTCTACAGTTTTCTTTTAAATATTTTTTTATACTTTTATCATTTTTAAATACGGACAATGCATATGCTAATTTATTTAAAGTATCTATAGAAAGTTTATCTACTATACCTTTTTCTATTTTATCTAATATTTTTCTTATTTTATGATAACTTTGAAACTCCCTAAGTTTAGTCTCTTTTTCTGATAAGCTAAATAAATCTTCTATATTTGAAACTTTTTTCAAGTTATAATTTACCATATTAAAAGTAACATTATAATCTAAATTTAACACTTTTCTTATTTTATCAAAAGATATTGTATCACTTTTTTTAGCAAGATTTATCAGTTCTTTTCTTTGTTCATTTGAAAGCGACTTAGATATATTTTTTACTTTTCCGTCAATATTTTCTTTACATTCGAGTTTGATATGATTAATGTCTTGTAATAATTTAAAATATTCAAAAGTATATGATGCTTTTACTGCTCGTGGCTCTCTAGGTTCTAATGTACATCTTCCGATCATTTTTTCTATTTGATTTCCACCATATGGGCTATCTCCACCAGGTCCTTCTTCGAAACTTCTTTGAGATTCAAATATATTTAAATATTTTTCTATAAATTTATCTGTTATTTTAGAATTTAGCTCTTTTTGCTTTTGTAATATTAACTTTATTTCATTTACAAGATCACTTCTTCTTACTGTAGAAGTATAACTATCTGTTGTATTTCTTATTTTTAAAATTTTTCTTCCATCATTAAAATTTTTATTTGTAGTAAATCTTTCATCATTTAAATACATTTGAGCTACTGTTTTGTAATCATTCTCTTTCATAATTTTATCATTTTCAACAGTAGCAGTTAATAATTTACCTATATCCTTATCTGATTTTTCCTCGGAAATACTATTAGATTTATATCCTCTTCTTTTTACAAAATTTATTAAAACTCTTGCTAATTCTTTAGCAGTCAATAATGTATCAAGCCCTTCAACTCTAAGTTCATATACATTTTTTTCAAATCTATATTCACTATTACTAAACATTGCTTGTACTTCTTTTTTTGAAATAATATTATATTCTTCAAGAAGAGATAAAACTCTGTCTCTTCTATGTCTTCTCCTTCTTAATCTTCTCCTTACTCCTCTTGCTTCTCGCCTTTTTAAAGCTAAAGAAGATCCATCTTTAGGATTTTCAGCTTTATCAAAAATTCTTGATCCAAGATTTTCAATTTTTACTGGATTTCCATCACAATCTGTTTGGATAACTGCCCATCCTACTGAACTTATTCCTAAATCTAACCCTATTTTATAATCCATATTTTATCCTCCTAGAAATTATATAGCAATTTTACTATATTTTTTAATCAAAAGTCAATAAAAATGTTTAGTTTTATGTAAACTTATATAAAAATAAAAAAATGGACTAGCATTGCTAGTCCTAGATGACTACTTATATAGTCAGTGCTTTACGACGTAAATTAGTCTTATTATACTAACCTACTAATCTTATTTATGATATAATTTGTACCTTTACAGTACACTTATATTTTAGCATATTATTTTTTTCAAGTCAATAAATTTTATACATATAAATTTATATTTAATTTTATTAAAAACACATAAAAATGATTTAACATAATTATCTTTATTTTACCAAATAAAATTAGATTTTAATGCTTCTCCATTATCTATTAATAAATCTTGCCCTGTCATACTCTTATTATTTACTGAAATAAAATAAGTAAAATTCGCTATTTCTTCTGCACTTGCCCATTTGTTAAGTAAAGTTTCATTTAAAACCTCTTGCCATAATTTTGGGTCATTAATTATATGATCATTTAAAGGTGTTATAACACCTCCTGCAGATATACTATTAGATGTAGCATTATATTTAGCTACTCTTAAAGCTACATTTTTCATATAAGTAACTATTCCTCCTTTACTTGCAGCATACTCTGGAAATTCCGCTCCAGTAGAAGCACTTGCAGAAGCTATAAATACAATAGATTTTATATTAGGCTGTATTCCATACTTTTCTGTAATATTAATAGTCCCTTTTAAATTAACATCTATATCATTTTGAGTATTTTGAACTCCTGCATTATTTATTAATATATCTACATTTAATATTTCTGGTAAATCTTTAGAACATATATCTTTTTTTATATGTGAATATAATTTACTATTTATTGTTGAATCTTTTATATCTATTCCTACTACATTATGCCCCTCAGATAAAAATTTAATAGCTATAGCTTTACCTATTCCACTTGATGTTCCTGTTACTAATACTTTCATTTCTATCACCATCCTATTTAATTTTATACTTTTTTTTATCATTAATATAATCAATATACTGTTGACCTATTTCATTTTTTTCCCAATATATACAAACTCTAAAACCTACGTATGAAAAAATAACTTCTACTAATAATTCCGCTATAGCTCCTGTAATTGAACAAGTAATAACTTGTATTATATTCCAATCAAAAAACGTTACTGATACAATTAGTGCAAAGACAAAATTATCTACAAATTGTCCTAATGCTGTTGAAACATATGATCTTACTGCATATGAAAAAAAATTATTTTTTCTCAATCTTTTTCCTATTCCTTGATTAATAATAGCATTCACAATAGAAGATACTGCCATTGCAATTGTAGAGCCTAAGAGTACGTACCATGTACCACCAAAAGTATCATTTAAAGATAAATTCGCAATATCATTATTATATGTATAAAATGCTGACCAATTATTACCAACTATTGAAATAATATAAAAAGTTGTACACGATATTAGATTAATTAATAATGCTAGTAATGAAAGCTTTATTGCAGCTTTAGCGCCAAATCTTTTTGTAATCATATCCATGCATAAAAAACTTATCCAAGAAAGAAGAAATCCACAATCAAGAGCAAGATATTTTACATTTAATAATTCTTTACTTGCAAAAATATTCATATATATAACTGATAACACAAAAAATATCATGGTTAATATTGGAACATTTTTTAAAAGAATTTTATAATCTTCTATTTCATTTACAATAATTCTTTTTAATTTACTCACATTAAATCCTCCTATTATTTATACTTCATATAAAAATAGCATTTAAATTTGTCTATAAAAAATCACTAGAATATTTAATATCCTAGTGATTTTAAATTTGGCTGGGCTGGCTGGATTCGAACCAGCGCATGCTAGAGTCAAAGTCTAGTGCCTTACCGCTTGGCGACAGCCCAATATATAAGTACTGGGGTGAATAGTGGGACTTGAACCCACGACATCCAGTGCCACAAACTGGCGCTCTACCAACTGAACTATATCCACCATTCAAGTACTTTATCATTATAAACTTTTTTTTATCATTTGTCAATATATTGTGCAAAATTTTAGCAAAAAATACCTAATACTCTACTATTATTTTATAGATTGGTCCAAAAGGAGAAAACTTCTTTTCATATTCTGTTTCAATATTAAACACATCAGTTTTGTGTAAATCTAAATACACCTCTATAAATTTTAATCCGAAATTTTGCATACTCACTAAACTGTACTCAAACAATCCTCTGTTATCTGTTTTAAATTCTATTCTTCCATTCTTTTTTAAAACTTTTTTATATTCTTCTAAAAATCTTTCATTAGTAAGTCTTCTTTTAGCATGTTTTTTCTTTGGCCATGGATCACTAAAATTTAAATATATTTTTTCTATTTGATGCTCTTGAAAAAAGCTAGCTATATCTATTGCATCAAAAGACATAAAATATAGATTATCTAATATAACATTATTTTCTTTTTTGTATCTTTTTAATTTTTTTACAGCTAAAGCAAGTACTGGTGGAGATACTTCTACTCCTATATAAATATTATCTTTGTCTAATTGAGAAAGCTTTGTTATAAAATCACCTTTTCCCATTCCTATTTCAAGATATATTTTCATATTATTTTTTTTATTTATTATTTCTTGTATATCTTCTTTTGTTTTTATATATCTTTCAAACCTATTTAGTTCATCTATTGCTTTGGCATTGTATCTTGTTCTCATTTTTCCTCCTTAAATTCTAGTTATTAACAATCCAACGAAGCTAATAATAAAGCTAATTAACCCAAAAAGCACAAATTTACCATATGGTACTTTGACATTATATTCTTGTATTTTTTTATATTTTTTTTCTTTTTTTCTTTCAATTTCATCGACTTTCTTTTTATTTTGTCTTAACTCATATAATTGTTTTTTTATGTCATTAAAAGAAAAACTTGAAAAGTTATTATATTTACTCTTCATTGTAGATAATTTACAATAATATAATCCTACCGCTATACATAAAGAAAATCCAATTATTTCAATTATTCCTCCAACAAATAAAGTAGGTAAAGTACTACTTCCATATACATACCTTAAAATCATATCATATACAAGTAAAGCTGCCTGAATTATTCCAATTATAGATATACAAGCATATGGCGTAATTCCAGCAAATATTATAACTGCACAAATGAAGAAATTTTCTTTTACCATATTCCAAAAGCTATTTGTAACAATTCCATCTGGAATACTAATATTTCCTGATTTATACAAGTTAATATTATATATAAAATATGATACAAATATAATAGTCATAATAAAAAATAAAATAATATGTTTTTTTACTAAGTTTTTTTTATAAATATTTTTTAATTGTTCAATAATATTCCCATCATTATTCATTTTGATATTTATGTTTTTAATGTCTTTTAAATTAGCTTTATTTACCTTTTTTTCCATATCAACACCTCTAACTAAATCATCTCAAAATCTATTTGTTTTGTCAATATATCTGCTTTAATTAATTTTACTTTTATACTATCACCAATTTTTAACTGTTTAGATGTATTTTTCCCGACAACCATTCTAGTTTTTTCATCATAAATATAATAATCTCCTGGCATGTCACTAAAAGAAATAAATCCTTCAATAGTATTTTCTAATTTTATAAAAACACCAAAAGATGTTACAGATGAAATTTTAGCTTCAAATTGATCTCCTATGAAATTTTGCATATATAAAACGGAATATAATTCATCAAAATCTCTTTCTATTTTTGTTGCATTCTTCTCCATTTCTGATGATATTTTAGAATATTGCTCAGCTTCATTTTCATATTTACTTAGTTCTTTATTTGAAAACAAGTAATTTTTTTCCATCGATTTAGAAATAATCCTATGGATAAATAAATCTGGATATCTTCTTATCGGAGAAGTAAAATGACAGTAATATTTTGCATTAAGTCCAAAATGTCCTAAGCATTCATTACTATATTTTGCAAGTTTCATAGCTCTTAATACATAAGTTGATATAATATCTTTTACATCTTGACTATCTATATTATTTAAAATATCAGATATCGCTTTAGGATGTACATCCCTTATTCCCTTTATTCTAAGTTTATAACTAGATAATATTAAATTTAAATCTCTCAATTTTTCTTCATCTGGCTTTTCATGAACACGATATATAAATGGTAACTGTAAAAAATAATATTTTTCTGCCACTACCATATTTGTTATTAACATAAATTCCTCTATAATTTGATTTGCAAATGTTTTAGAATAAGGTTCTATTTTTTCTACATTTCCATTAACATCTAATATAATATGTGTTTCAGGAATATCAAAATTGATGCATCCATTTTTTATTCTATTATTATTTAATAATAGTGCAAGCTCATTCATAATCATCAAGTCATTTTTATATTTTCCATATTCAGCTTTTAACTCACTACTTTCCTTGTTAGTTATAACTTTATATACCTTATCATAGCTCATTTTCTTAGTAACATTTATTACTGATTTAAAAATTTGTGAATCTACTACTTTTCCTTCTTTAGATATAAAAATATCTACTCCAAGAGTTAACCTATCTACTCCTTCATTAAGACTACATATTCCATTAGATAATTCTTTTGGAAGCATAGGAATAACTTTTCCTGGTATATATATACTAGTTCCCCTAGATATTGCCTCTTTATCCAAAAAGCTATCTTCTTTAACATAATAACTCACATCTGCTATATATACTGACAAAATATAACTACCATCATCTTGCTTTTTTACACATACTGCATCATCTAAGTCTTTAGCATCTGCAGCATCTATTGTATATACTCTTTCCTTTGTTCTATCTATTCTATCTCTTTTTTGCTCAAATAACACATTCTGTGATATTTTATTAACTTCATTTTGAACTGACTCATTAAATTTTTCTAATTTATCTAAACCATATGATACATATAATGACTTAGCATCAATATTAGAATCACTAGAGTTTCCTATAATTCTAATAATTCTTCCTTCAGCTTTGCTAGATTCTGTAGGATATTTCTCAATATTAACTTGTACAACTTGTCCGTCTTTAATGTTAGCTGAATTTTTTTTAGATATATATATATCATTTAAAGAATCATCTAAAGGAATAACAAATCCAAAATTTTTAGATTTCACAAATCTTCCTACAACTTGTTTTGTATTTCTTTTGATTATTCTTATTACCTTTCCTTCTCTACTTTTTCCTTGAGTCTGTACTATTTCAACTAGAACATCATCATTGCTCATAGCTCCGTTTAGATTTTTAGCAGAAATATATACATCTTCACCATCTTCTACTATACCAAAACCATATTTATCACTTTTTGCTTGATATTTACATTTTACAAGATTTTTATTTATAATAGGTACAAATCTTTTGCTGTCATCTAAATATACTGTTCCATTTTCTTGTAATTCTTTCAAAATACTATCTAAAATATCATAATCATTTTTAGGTATAGAAAATAAAGAGATTATTTGTTTTCTTGTTACAAGTTTATACTGATCATTTAAAAAAAAGGAAGTTAATACTTCCTTTCTTTTAGTGTATTTATCATTTTGAAATCTATTAACTATATTCTTTTTACTCATATCCTATCTACCATTATTTTATTATTGAAAAAGTTGTAGCAAAGCATAAAATACAAAAAATTATAGCTAATACAACAGTATATTTTGATAATATACCATCTAATGTTTTTGATTTATTTGAGCCATAAAATGTATTATTTCCTGTTATTGCAGATTGTTGCTGCTTACTTGATTGTAGCATTACTACAATTGTAAGTACTATTCCAACAATAATTGTTGCTATTGCTAAAGTCCAATCTATCCAACCCATATTATATTCCTCCTATAAAACAAGTAATTTACTTGACTATTATAACACAAAAAATATTAAATTACAAGCTTATACTTATGTTTTCTTCAATTGACGTTAATATGCTATTTATTTTATCACTATTAATTAGTAAATTTACTCTACTATATTCATAATATACCATTTCTATACCATCATAATATATTTGCATAGCATAGTCATTATATCCATGTTCTAACTTTAATTTCCTTAAAATGTTCATTAAATTTTCTAAATATATTTCATATCCTAGTTTTAAATCATATGAATAATCATTTTGTACCATATAGTCTAAATACTCGCAAACATAATATATATAATCTTTATATACATATTTATTACTCTTTTCATATTCTAACTCTTTATTTATATTATCTTGTATAATATTTACAACTTCTTTTCTCTTTTCTTCATCATCTTGACCATATAATTCTTTTTTAATGTCCATAATTTCAAGATAAGTTTTACATGCAACATTATAATTTGAAATATAGTTTAAATCAAACCTATCGAACTTTAATGCTGTCTCACATCTATTCATAACAGTTTGCTGCTCTTGTAAAGAGAGATTTAAGTTATCTACCTTAACAGGCTCAACAATATATCCAATAATTAAAGATGTATTAATTACTAAAATGATAACATACACTGCTACATTAATTCCCAAATACACATTATTCATTTTAATTTTACATTCTTTCTTACTACATAATCCAATAATTATAGCTAAAATAAATAACATATATGTATATGTAAAAAAAACGTCAAAACAGCTAAATGCTAAAATAATCACTAAAATGAATTTGTATATATCATTTTTAGATTTTACTAAAACAAATATTATTAATGCTAGAAAATTTACAAGTCCAAGAATTCCTGATTCTAATAATATTTGAATTAAACTACTATGTATTTCCATAGAAATATATTGTTGTTGCTGTACGGTTTCATATAAAGTTCTAAAAGCATTTCCACCTTGACCTACTAAAAAATTTATTATTGAATTTGTACTAAGTTTTAAAGCATCCATATAATATGTAAATCGTGAAATGGTACTATCAAAACTTATAAAGTATTCTTTAAATCTTAATATAATCTCATTTTTGTTTAAAATATAAGTATTACATAAAAGAAATACTATATTTAAAATTATAAATAGTCCTAATATATAAATATCTGCATTTTTTATTCTAATTTTGTTTATTACATAATTTATTCCAAAATAGCATATTAATCCCAAAGTAATTACTAAATAAACATTATACTTTAAAATAAGAACAGATAATATGAATGCACATAATATTTCAAAAAATGTATAAATTATATATTTATAATTTTTCTTTAATATACAAATTAAAATACTACTTAATATATATAATAGAAAAGCCATTTTAGATTGTGTAAGTATTAATGTTATTCCTAAAAATAAATTAATTGTATTTATTAAAACTTTTTTTACATTACTATTATTACTATTTTCCTTTAAAAGCTTATCTTTTAAATATATAATACTTATTATACATAGTAATCCTAATAAATTAGAATACTGCAATATAGAGGATATTTTACCTTCGTATTCCAAATAACCGCTACCAATTAGTCTTAATGGTTTATCTAATATTCTAATTCCAATTTCATCAATTCCAATAATAGAAAAAATAACAGTAAAAATAGCAATGGCATTTATAAATTTTTCTTTATTCCTACTCCTGCTAACTATTAAATATATCAAATACATAGTATATATTTTAATCGATGTATTTAAAGCACCTGACATAGTTGCAGGTATAAAAAATAATGCCAAAAAATAACTCAAACTAAATGTAAAAAATAAAATATCTGTATTTTTTATGTTCTTAAAATTTCTAAAGCATAAAGAAAAATAAATACCTAATATTATTTGTATAAAATATACCAATATTAATTCATCTTGTTTATAGTAACCACCTTTTTTTAATCCTATAAAAAATAAAAGTACTAGTAAAATATATTCTAATACATTTTTAATATTTTCTTTTTTTATCATATTTTCCCTCATATGTAAAAATTATATATTATTTTATAGAATTTATCAAGAAAAAAAGGAGCTTTGCCCCTATTACTCCAAATTTCTAAGACCGTATTCTAATATTTGATTTACTACACTATTAAATGAAGTATTATTCTGTTCAGCTAATAAGCTTATTTTATCATAAGTTTGACCACTCATTCGAATAGTTCTTGTTATGGTATCTCTATTTTTATTGTTTGATATTATTCTTAACTTCTCCAATATTATCACCTATTGTTATTATATTTAAAAATTTTGTCAATTTTAGTGTACCAATAAGTGTACATTAGATTAATTTTATTATATAATTATATTGGTAAAACAAAAAGATGAGAATTTCGTCAGTAATTTTTATTATAGCATTATTTATAATACAATTTAATTTCCATTTTAATACAAAAAGTAGATAATCTTTTTTGAAATGTCCAACCTTTTATAGACTCACTTCATTTTTTAGACTATCTACTTTTTATTTATCTTATTAATACTACTTGCTCACTCTGCTTACTCTTTTTTATATCAATAACTCTTTGATTTGAAGATCCTCTCCATTTTAATGTTGGATCATGCAACTCGTCTACATATTGCCCATCAACTAAAACATCTACATAATTAAAAACTTCTTTATCTTTTAAATCTTCATATTTATATCCAGACCACATCCACAAGTCTTTTTTTGGAAATGTCTCTTTAAATTTTTTAGCTAGTTTAGTAGTTCCTTCCACATTTACTGGATTCATTGGCTCTCCTCCAAGTATTGACAATCCATTTATATATTCTTTTTTACACAATTCTAATATTTTTGATATTGTTTCATCATTAAATTCATTTCCACTGTTAAAATCCCAAGTTTCAGAATTAAAACAATTTTTACAGTGAAATTGACATCCTTGCATAAAAACAGATACTCTTACTCCTGGTCCATCTGATATATCCATTTTTCTTATTAAATTATATCTCATATTAATCAGCCGCCTTATTATCTATATGTAATACTCTTTCTTTTATTTCTTGTGTTCTTCCTTTATTCCAAAAATTAGTACCAATATATCCACATGTACGTCTTGCTACATTTAATGTATTATGGTCTCTATTTCCACAATTTGGGCAAAACCACTCTAAATTATCATCAATTAATATTTCTCCTGTATATCCACATTTTTGACAATAATCTGATTTTGTATTAAGCTCTGCATACATTATATTATCGTAAATAAATTTAATTACCTCTATAATCGCATCTAAATTGTTTTGTAAATTTGGTGTTTCTATATAAGATATTGCTCCGCCAGGACTTAATCTTTGAAATTCACTTTCCAATTTTAATTTAGAGAAAGCATCTATTTCTTCAAATACTGGAACATGATATGAATTAGTGATATATCCTCTATCTGTTATTCCTTTTATTGTTCCAAATCTTTCTTTTAGACATTTAGCAAACTTATATGTTGTTGATTCTATAGGAGATCCATATACTGAATAATCTATATCCTCTTCTTTTTTCCACTTTGCTGTCATATCATTTAAATGTTGCATTATTTTTAATCCAAATTCTTTACCTTCTCCATTATCTGTATGTGAATGCCCAGTCATTACTTTTACACACTCATAAAGTCCTGCATATCCAAGTGAAATAGTAGAATATCCATGATGCAGTAGCTCATGTATTGACTCTCCTTTGTCAAGTCTTGCTAATGCACCATATTGCCATAAGATTGGTGCTACATCACTTGTAGCATTACTTAATCTTTTATGTCTAATTTGTAATGCTCTATGACATAGTTCTAGTCTTTCATCAAAAATCTTCCAGAATTTATCCATATCTCCATCAGCTGAAAGAGCGACATCTGGTAAATTAATAGTTACAACACCTTGATTAAATCTACCATAATATTTTCCTTTTCCTTGAACATAATTTTTAGCTTTAGCAATATTTCCTAAACTCATAGTTCTATCTGGTGTAAGGAATGATCTACATCCCATACATGGATAACATTCACCATTTCCAAGTTCATTTTTCTTTAATTCAAGCATCATTTTCTCTGAAATATAGTCTGGTACCATTCTTTTTGCTGTACATTCTGCAGCAAGTTTTGTCAAATACCAATATTTGCTATCTTCGTGAATATTATCCTCTTCAAGTATATATAAAAGTTTAGGAAATGCTGGTGTTATATATACACCTTTCTCATTTTTAAACCCAAGTATTCTCTGTTTTAAAAACTCTTCTATTACCATAGCAAGTTCTTCTTTATATTCATCTGTCTCACCTAAATACATACAAACAGATAAAAATGGAGCTTGACCATTAGTATTTGTCATAGAATTTACTTGATAGTTAAATGTTTGAACACCGTCTTCTACTTCTTTTCTTGTATCTTGCATAGCAAATTCTTTACATTCTTCTTCACTTAAATTTCTCTCTTTATATTTTTTCAAATATTTTTCATAACTCAATCTTACAAATGGAGCAAGATGTGTAAGTGAAACTGTAGCTCCACCATAACTAGAAGATGTAACAGCAAGAATTATTTGTGTTGCAATTGTTGCAGCAGTAATAAATCTATGAGGTTTTTCTATCATTACACCGTTTATAACAGTTCCATTTTGTAGCATATCATCAAGATTAATTAATTCACAATTATGAAGAGCATTTTGTGCAAAATAATCTGCATCATGAAAATGTATAATTCCCTTATCATGAGCTTCAACTATATCCTCTGGTAATAGGAATCTTCTTGTTATATCTGTGCTTGTAATACCTGCTAAATAATCTCTTTGTGTAGTTACAACTTGTGCATTTTTGTTTGAGTTTTCACTATTCCAATACTCATTTTCCCCTTCTATTAATTCTTTAATAGATTTGTCGGTAGTATTTGCTTTTCTTACTAATGCCCTAGTATATCTATATGTAATATATTTTTTAGCTAATTGATATTTATCAAATTCCATTAGTTTTTCTTCTATTATATCTTGGATATCTTCAACTAATATTCTTTTTTTATTTAAATCTTCTATATATCTTATAATTTCCTCAATCTCTTCTTTAGAAGCTTTTTCTTTTCCTTTTACTTCATTATTAGCTTTACCTATAGCTACTCTTATCTTTTCTGGATCATAGTCTACTATATGCCCATCTCTTTTAACAATTTTCATTTTTACTCCCCCTCATTTACTTTTCTATATATATATTTTATATCAATAATATCAAAAATAAAAAAGTTGCACTTGCAACTTTTTGTGTTTTTTGTTAAAATTATTTTAGGTGATAAAAATGACAAACCCATTCGAAGATTTATCTACATTGCAAATAAATAAATTATGTGAATTATTAGGTGTACATATATATAAATTTAGTGAAAATCAAGAAATACTTCCTACCATAAAAAATGAAAATATTATTGCTATTATACTAGATGGATACGCTCAAATAATTAATATAGAATATAATGGTAACGAAATAATTGTAGAAGAACTCTTTAAAGACAGTGTATTTGGTACAAATATTTCTGCGACAAATAGCGAAAGTTGTCAGATAATCGCAAAAGAAAATACTCAAGTATTAGTAATAGATTATGAGAGACTAATTAATCCAAATAATTTAAAACATAATTATTACAATACGTTTTTACGAAATTTATTTGATATTATAAATACAAAATATAAAAAAACTAATGAGAGAGTTAAAATCTTAGAAAAAAAACAAATACGTGAAAAATTATTAGAATATTTTGAAATAGAAAATAAAAGAAGTCGTTTTAATTATGTATATTTGCAATCTTCTTTTAGAGATTTAGCAGATTATTTAGGTATTAATAGATCAGCAATGTTTAGAGAATTAAAACATTTAAAAGAAGAAAAATTAATTGAAATTAAAGATAGAAGAATTACATTGTTATATAAATAATATTTAAATTTAATATTTTGCACTTAGTTAAATGAAAAAATCAAGCAATTAATTTGCTTGATTTTTTATTTATTTTTCTTTATTTTCTTCTTTAAAAACGTTATTAAAATTAATTGTTGGAAAATCTATAGGTTCTATTTCTGATAAAGCTGTTACAGCTTTTAAATATGCTCTTAAGTTTTGAGATATTATCGGAGCACCATTATATTTACAATAATCTAAAAATTTATTTTTTTCTAATTTTACTGAAGCTCTAAATTCTCCCATATATTTTATATAAATTTTTAAAAATTCTCTTTCTTCGTTTTTTAACATTATATTACATGCTAAAAAAATATTAGCATATTGATATTCTTCTTTAACCTGTATATCTGAAATACCTACCTTCAATTCAAAATCGTATTTTTTTTCATTTGGAAAATTTCTATTAATAATATCTATATTAAATTCTTTAACACAAGATTTTCCAATTTCAAATTCAGATTTTACACTATTATTTTCCATATATTTCCCCCCATTCTATATAGCTTCTGAAAACTTTTTATAGTTATATATTTTATAACAATTTGTATCCTCTTTTAAATCACTTTTGGCATAATCATTCTTTTTCTCTTCTATAACAGTATAAAAAACTTTATTAACATTATACTTTATATCATAGTTTTCTTTAGCTTTTTTCAACATTCTATTTAATAATATTGCAGAAAAGTTATAATCTTTTCTAGATAATTTATTCCAAATTTTTACTAATACTTTTAATGACAAATTATTTTTTCCTGATTCTATTTTAGAAACCATAACTTGAGACATATTCAATTCTTTTGCTATATCTTCTTGAGTATAATTAAAATGATTTCTATAATCTACTAATGTTTTAGAAACACAAAATAGCATATCATTGTAATCAACATTTTCTAATAATTGCTCATCAATTTCTTGTGTAGGTTTTACAAAATCTTTTAAATTAATCTTCATCTTTACCACCTTCTACTATAATTTTATATTCAGAAACAGCTCTTTTTATAGCATCTTTATATGCAGAGCCATTATCATCATTTTCTTCAAAAATATCTAATACTATTATTCTACCTTCATATATAAAAAATATGCAGCGAATATTTTTATTATTCTTTCTAGAACCACTCTTTCTATACTTATAACTGTAAATTGGATCTTCTATTTTAATATATTTTAAGCGCTCTATTTTTTTATTATTATCTATATAATACTGTGGATTTTCTAAAAAATACTCTTTTTGTTTAATAAATTCTTCAATAAAGTTTCTCAAAGAATTTTCATTCAAGAATAATTTAGAAATTTGCTTTATATGTCTTCTTTTTATCAAAACATCTTTTTGTATCAATACATTTATTAATGACTGATTTATACCTTTCATAATCCATTCTCCTTAATTTTTCATAATATACAACCTCTCTTTATACATATAAATTTGTATAACTTATAAGTTATATCATATAAATATATGTTACCATAGAATCATTAATATGTCAACATTCTTTTCAATATTATATAGAAACATTTAGACATATTATATAAAAATTATATTAAAATTTTTGTCAAGTTTTATACAAACATATGTAATATATAGTATTAATTAGTAATGTTTTTAAAGTCAAAAAAATATCAAGCTTTCTCTATAAAAAGCTTGATATCAATACATTTTCTTTGGTGTCCCAGGAGGGATTCGAACCCCCGACCCACGGCTTAGAAGGCCGTTGCTCTATCCAACTGAGCTACTGGAACAATAGTACTAATAATTAGTACTCTAATATAATAACATATGTATTATAAAAAATCAAGTTTTTTTATATTTTTTTTGATTTTTTTATACATTTTTTGTATCTATTATAATTAAAGGAACTGTCATTTCCTCTTCTGTAAGTCCAGCGTGTCTTGCTATAATTTTTTTATTTTTATCTTCCCATTCTAAAGCTACATCAGAAATTCCAAAAGCCATATAATCCCCTAAAGTTTCTCTTATATGTGAATTTTGACTTCCTTCTCCAAATAATTTTCCTTTTAAAATTTCTTCTCTACTCAATAAGAGAAATTTATCTTTAAATACTTTTTCGAACTCGGTTTTAAAGTCTTTAACATATTCTTCCTTTACAAAAAAATTAACTGCTCTGGATTCAAAGCTTGGTATACGTTTTAACATTTTTTCTAATTTTGGGTATTTATCTAAATACTTTGCATTACAATTTACAAGTCCATGATCTGCTGTAATAATAATTAATGTATTTTCTAATTTTTTAGATAATTCATATATCATACTATTTATAAATCTTATATTTTCTTTTACATATTCATGATCTACGCCAGTAGAATGCATTATTATATCTGGTTCCTCAGAATATGCATAAATAAAATTTTTCCTTCCATTATTAGAAATTTCAATTATTTTTCTTAATAACTGATTATAGCTATATACATATTCATTTGTATCTGAATATAATGAAATATCATGTGCTTTAACAGCGCCATTAGTTACGTCTTCTATTTTTTCAAAAATATTCTCATAGCCTATATATTTTTTAGCTATATTTTCTTCTTTTATTTTTTTTCCAGTATCTTCATACGTATTTTTTAATACACAAATATTTGCATCATAATCTTTAAAATACATAGACCATCCAAGCCACCCATGTTCAATAGGGGCCATTCCACTTTCAATAGTTGGAATAGCACAAGCTGTTGTGGAAGGACATACTGATGATATAGGGCCATATAAATTTTTTATTAAAAATTTATCTTTATCTAAATATCTATTTAATATATAATATCCCATTCCATCAAAAAGCATAAGAAGTACATTATCATAACCTTTTTTTAGTTTTTTATCCAAAATTTCTAACGTTTTATGCCCATTATCATATCCATAAAACTTTAAAATTGAAGAAATCACTGATAATATACTATTATCATAATCTGGATACTTTGCCATTATACCCTCCTAATAACTAGTTTCTTTTTTCATAAGCTCTTCATTTTGCTCTAAATACTCGTCGTATGTACATCTTTTATCCATAATACCATTATCTGTTATTTGAATTATTCTGTTAGCAATAGTCTGTACAAATTGATGATCATGTGATACAAAAATAACCTCTGCACTTGTTCTAATTAGTCCTTCATTTAATGCAGTAATACTCTCCAAATCTAAATGATTTGTTGGTTCATCTAAAAATAATAAATTAGGTGCTTCAAGCATTGCTCTAGCAAACATACATCTTGCTTTTTCTCCACCAGAAAGTACATTTAATTTTTTTAATGCTTCATCTCCCGAAAATAGCATTCTTCCCAAGAAACTTCTTACTACTGTTTCATCTGTTATTCCATAATCATCTGCAATCCACTCAACTATACTTTTATCTTCTTTAAAAAATTCATCATTATCTTGTGGCACATATGAAGGTTTTATTGTTTGTCCAAAAGTAATTTTTCCTGTATTTGGTTTAATTTGCCCCATTATAACTTTAAATAAAGTAGTCTTTGCAATACTATTTGAGCCTACAAGCGCTATTTTATCTCCTTTTAATACCTTAAATGAAACATTATTTAATATTTGTTCTCCATCAATATTTACACTTATATCTTCAACAGATAATATTTCTTTTCCTGATTCTCTTTCTGGTTTAAAATCTATAAAAGGATATCTTCTTGTTGAAGGTTTAATTTCATCAAGTTGTATTTTTTCTAAAGTTTTCTTTCTTGATGTTGCTTGTTTAGATTTTGAAGCATTTGCACTAAATCTTCTAATAAAGTCTTCTAATTCTTTTATCTTTTCTTCTTTTTTCTTATTAGCATCTTTCATTTGTTTTAATGCTAATTGACTTGATTCATACCAGAAATCATAGTTTCCAACATATAAATTAATTTTTCCATAGTCTATATCCAATATATGAGTACATACTTTATTTAAAAAATATCTATCATGAGATACAACAATAACAGTATTTTCAAAATTAATTAAAAATTCCTCTAACCAATTTATTGCAGCGATATCTAAATTATTTGTAGGTTCGTCTAAGATTAATACATCTGGATTACCAAATAAAGCTTGAGCAAGTAACACTTTAACTTTTTGAGGTCCTGTTAATTCTTTCATTAAGCACTCATGAAGCTCTAGATCTATTCCAAGTCCTGATAAAAGTTGTGCTGCATCAGTTTCTGCCATCCATCCATTCAATTCTGCAAATTCTGCTTCTAGCTCTCCAGCTTTTATTCCATCCTCATCATTAAAATCTGGTTTAGCATACAAAGCATCTTTTTCTTTCATTATCTCATAAAGTCTTTCATTTCCTCTAATAACTGTATCTAATACTTTTACTTCATCATACATATAATGATCTTGCTTTAATATTCCTAATATCTCATTTTTAGTCATGTAGACTTCGCCTTCACTAGGCTCTAATTCACCAGTTAAAACTTTTAAAAAAGTAGATTTTCCTGCACCATTTGCTCCTATTACTCCATAACAGTTTCCTGGTGTAAATTTTACATTTACATCTTCATATAAAACTCTTTTTCCAAATCTTACTGTAACACCGTTTGTTCCTATCATATTTTTCTCCTTTTCACTTTACCTATTTTACTATAAAACTACATAAAAAGCAACTAAAAGCAAGACTTAAATTTTATTAAATCCTGCTTTAAAATATTATTTTTTTAATTCTATTTATTCATTGCTGCGATATTTTCGGGAGTATATCCTATAAGTATATTGGGATTTCTTTTTACAATATCATCCATACATTTTTTAAATTGGTCTTTATTGTCTTTTCCAAAAGCTGAAATGTTTGCTAAAACATATTGTTTTTTATCCCTAGTTATAATTATTATTCTCTTATTTGTTATTATTCCATAAACTCTAAAATCGTATGGATACATCCATACTATATCATCATATTTTATTATATTAATTATGGATGAATAACTAATTATATAATCTTTTAAAAAAAGGACTTTAGATTTTTTAAACTCTATATTTGTCGAATCATTTAATTGTTCAATAATTAAATTAAGACCATATTCATTGTTAAACTTCTTTACATTCTTTCTATTTTTTAGCATAGCAAAAATACAATATATTCCAAAAATAATAGCAATTATTCCAGATAAAATGCCTATACCTCTTAATATCTGTGCACTACTATTAGGATTAGCTTTTAAATTTATTAAATAAGGTACTAAATAATTATTAAAATTATCTATTGTTACTTCATCTGTTTGATATAACTGATTATATATATCTACAGCAACTTCTTTTAAATCTTGAGGAATCTCTTCACTCATTCCATATATTAATGAACTTGCAGCTTCATCATTTAAATAATTGCATATTAAATTGTATTGAGATGCACTAAGATTTAAAATATATACATTTATTCCATCAGTTGCTAAATAATATTCATCTTTTATAATTCCATTTTCAGAATAATTAGCTATACTATCAGTTATCCCAATAACTGTACACTCTACATATTGATTTGAATCACTAATTTCTTCTACTTTTATAGCATCTGGAAATCTTCTACTTTCTATTATTATACCTAATGAAAGACAAAATATAGAAACCAAAAAGAACGCAAGGAAATATTTTTTTCCACTATGATTTTTTCCAAATATTTCTAAAATTGTTTTTTCATATTTGTTTTTCACTAATTTCACCTATGATAAATAATACACTTATTAAAGTTATTTGTCAATAAAATATTTCTATTGATTTTATTTGACATCTATTGTAATATTTAATTGGTGATTATAATGAAAAAAATAAATAATAAAGAAATTAAAGAGATATCTAAGGAAAAAGTAAAATTAGCATTTGAAGATTATAAAGCATTTGCTTTAAAAGGAAATGTACTAGATTTAGCAATAGGTGTTGTTTTAGGTAGTGCTTTTACAAATATAGTAAATACAATAGTATCTTCGACAATCACTCCAATAATTAGTTTATTAACTAGTAATGTAGATCTATCTACATTGTTTATTACTTTAAAAGGAGGCCATTTTGATACTCTTGAAGCTGCAAAAGCTGCTGGAGCTATAACCTTAAACTATGGATCTTTAATTAATGCCATATTAAATTTCTTAATTGTATCCATAATACTTTTTATTTTAGTTAAAACTCTAGCTAAAGCAAATAAAAAGAAAAATACTCAAGTAAAAATTACAACGAAAACATGTCCTTACTGTATGAGTACAATAAATATAAATGCAACAAGATGCCCTAATTGTACAAGCGTTTTAGAAGAAAATAAAAAAGATGAATAAAAATTTAAGTAGCTTAAAAATAATAAGCTACTTTTTAAATATCTTTAATTTTTTTCCTTTTTTAGAGGTATAATAATCTTTTAAAATTTCTTTTACCTCTTCATATCGTATTCTAATAAAATCTTTTTTCCAATATTTCTCTAGCAATTCAAGCCCTTTTTCCTTATCTTCTTTTACACCTTGTCCATAAAAATACATCTTTCCTAATTTTCTAATAGCAAATATACTTGCAAAATCTCCTTTTAATTTAGATAAATACTCATACCAATAAAATGCTTGCTTATAGCTCTGCTCAACCCCTATTCCTTCATAATAAATATCAGCTATATAATATGCAGCTATATAATTAGACTTATAAAGACTATGGAAGTATTCATTAGCTTTTTTTTCATCTTTTTCTACTCCTCTTCCACATAACAAACATTCACCAACCATAAGTTTTGCATAATCTACATCATCTTCGATTGACTTCCAAATTTCAAAAGCAGTTTTTTTATTCTTTTCTACTCCTCTTCCATAATAATAGTACCAAGCTCTTACAAATTTTATAATTGCCTGTTCCTCTAGTGAAAGATCTTTCATATTAATATTAGTTAAATAATTAAAGTCCTTACAAAAATAATATATTGCATATGAAGATTGACTCACCTCTTTATCACTCTTAATCAAATACAACAAATCAAAATCTCTACAATTATTAGTATTAAATTCTATAACTAAATAATATGCTTTTAATAATATATCTTTATATTTATCATTTGATACTTTCATAAGTTTTAAATGCAAACTATAACATGGATGAATTGATTTAAATTTACTCTTTATATATTTATCCCATTTATCAAGATCAAATTTCTCTATTACACTTTTCATTTCATTAGATACTATATGTAAACATACATCTTCAATCTGATATACAGAAAGAATATAATATATAAAAAACTTTATCATATCTTTTATCATACTTTCTTCACTATATTCTGCTATTAGTTCTTTAACCATATTTATTATATCATTTCTTACTTTTTTATATTTATTAATTAGTTCTTGTGGGCAACTATTTCTACTATTATTATTTATATCAATATATTTTCCAATATAGGATAATGTTATAAAATCTGATGAACTATTTTCTATAGTCATATACTTTGGATCATTCTGTAATATATCCGAATATTCTTGTAAATCTTTTTTATTTTCAGCAATAATTTTATCTAATTTTGCTAAAATATCTTTATCTTCACATTCACCCTCTTTAGTTCCAACTTTATATGTTAAAACATTATCTTTATAATATACTTCTACTCTATCAAGATATCCTCCATAAACAAGCTTAAAAAAAACGAAGTTTTCCATAATACCACCTAATTAAAATTATATATTATGCATTATATATTTTCAATATCAATTCAATAAAAATAAATAATCACGGGAATTTAATAAAACTATTTTTTTCATAATTCTATTAAATTCCCGTGATATTTTTGAAATAATTATTTTATTAATTATTTTTTGTTTACTAATTCTTTTAAAGCTTTTCCAGCTTTGAAAACTGGAGCTTTAGAAGCTGGTATTTTGATTTCAGCTTTAGTTTGTGGGTTTCTACCTTTTCTAGCTGCTCTTTCTCTAACTTCAAAAGTACCAAAACCAACTAATTGAACTTTCTCGCCTTTTTTAAGTGCTTCTTCAACACTAGTTACGAAAGCATCTAGAGCAGTTTCAGCAGCTTTTTTTGTTAATTTGCTTTCTTCAGCAATTTTAGCAATTAATTCAGCTTTATTCATTATAAATCCCTCCTATTTCATGTTTACACTTAGAATATACTACAAAACGATATTCTTGTCAACAGTTTTCATCTTTTTTCTGATAAAAAAGTATTGTTTTTTAGCTATATTTTAAGCATTTTACATATTTTGTTACCATAAGGTAATTGTAATATTTCATCTTTGCTTAAAATCTTCAATATTATAACACAAACACCATATATCAACACTCCTATAGCAATAGATAATATTGTACTAATAGTATTTCCTAGATTTAATATCATTAACAATTTATATGCTAAAAATACAAATACACCCATTATTACACTTGCTATAAAAGGCTTTACTATAACCTCTTTAAGTGGCATTTTTTCTTTTAATGTTCTATATAATATAATTGCTGATATAATACATGCTGTACCACTATAAATAATACTTGTAACTGCTGGTACAACTTCACCAAACATTGGTATGAATATAACATTTAAAATATACTTAATTACTGCACCTACTAACAAAGCAATTCCAGGAACTGCAAGTTTTCCTACACCTTGTAATGCTCCAGTAATTGTTTGACTTACTACTGAAAAAAATAATAACCAACATTCTATTTTCAATAAGTATGCTCCTTCTGGTGCATTAGGAAATAACATATTAAATATAGGAGTAGCAAGTACAAACATGCCAATAGTACATGGAAGTGCTATAAGAGATGATATTTTTAAAGAATATTTTATTTTACTTATAGCTTCATCTTTTCTGTGTCTTGCTATAGCAGAAGATATAAATGGAACAAGCGCTACTGCAAATGCAACATTTATTGATAATGGTACTGCTAATAATATGTCTACTTTTCCAGAAAGTATACCATATTTTTCATTAGCTGTTATTAAATCATATCCATAATTTTGAAGTCCATTTACAACAGTAATAACATCTATAAGTCCCGCAAGAGCAGATACGACACTTCCAAAAGAAATAGGAACTGCATATGATATTAACTTTTTAGCAATTTTTCCTCTTGACTCCGAAGCAAATATTTGAGATGATTTTATTTCCTTCCAAATATCATCTCTATTTTTTCTATAATATCTTACTAAATAGAAAAATGCCGTAGATGTTGCAACAGTAGTTGCAAGAGTTGATCCTGCTGCCATTATTTCAGGAGTTGTTCCAAGTAGCATTACTACAAATATTATAGAAAAAATACAATTTACTATTTGCTCTATAATCTGTGCTTTGCTATATTCACTTACATTTTCCATTCCTATAAAATATCCTCTTAAAACAGCAGACATTGATACAAAAATAATTGCTGGAGATAAAGACATAAGTGTATATTTTACACCTGGATTATTTAATATATTATTTGATATAAATCCGGCCCCAAAAAATAATAGCAAAGAAAATGCAGTTGCAATACTTACAAAAACTAAAAATGCTGTTTTAAAAATTTTATGAGCTCCTCTTATATCTCCAAGAGTTCTTTTTTCAGATACAAGCTTTGATATAGTATTGGGTATTCCCATAGTTGCAATAGCAAGTATAAATGTATATACTTGATATCCCGATCCATAATAACTATTTCCAACATCTGCAAATTGTGGAAAATTAGTTTGAATTATTCGATATATAAATCCTAATATTTTTATTAGTATTTGAGAGCCCATTATAACAAAGACTCCCTTCATAAAGGTTTGCTTTTTTACAGCCAAAATTTTCTCCTCCTTTAGTTTATCTTAAATAACATCCTCCGCCAATAAATTCTCTAAGTATTGATGTACTTGGTATTAATTCTGTTCCTATTCCTATAAAATTTTTTAATATATTTAATAATCTTCTTGCTTCTGAATAATATATACTTGTATTATTTATTTTTAGTAATAATTTTTCTACAGTCGGTTTTAAAGCAGCCCATTCATATATTAGACTGGTATTTAATATGTAATCTGCTCTTTCAACATAAGGAAATATATTTTTCTCATCGCCTTTTCTTATTTTTTCCCACAATTCCATAGTTTTTTCTACACTTACACCTCTTGTAGAATTGTCTCTTACAAATCTTCTCATAAGTCGTAAATCATTAGATGAAAGCATTGTAAAAGGATCAAATCTAATGCTTACCATAGGTGCTACATACAATTTAAATACTTTATCTTTTGGAATAAATTCTGATGCTTTAGGATTTAGTGCATGTATTCCCTCAATTATTAAAATATCATTTTCTCTTAATCTAATTGGATCATTAATGAATTCCTTTTTCTGTAACTTAAAATTAAATGTAGGAAGTATTACCTTTTTACCTCTAAGTAAATCTAACATTTGCTTTTTAAACAATTCAATTTCAATATTTTCAAAGCATTCATAGTCCTCTTTTCCATCTTCTCCAATAGGTATATTTCCTTCATCTTTAAAATAATTATCCATGCTAATAACTATGGCATTTTTCTTTTTCACCATTAATGTATCTGCAAGTCTTTGAGCAGAAGTTGTCTTTCCTGAAGAAGACGGTCCTGCAAGCATAACTATTTTTACTTTTTTAGTTCTTACTATTCTTTTAGTTATTTCAAAAAATTCATTTGTATGATATAATTCTGATCTTCTTATAACTGTATCAATTTCATCATCTACTATTTTTCTATTTAAATCATTAACAGTTTCAACAGATGTAACCTTACATATCTCAGAGAATTTATTAGAAAGTTCAAACATTCTATTAGTTTCAATATCATATTTTACTTTTTCTACATTATCTTTTTCAGGAAGCATTAAAATTACGCCGTTTTTATATTTTCTTAAATCAAATCCCTTTATGCATCCAGTATACATTACAACTGACCCATATAAATATGTATAAAAATCATCTGCATAATATACAGTATAATTTTCATTTAAATTTAATTCGACAATATTTTGTACTTGATCTTTGTTTTCTAAATAATTGGCGATTCTCCTACTACTTCCCTTTTCTTTCATTATACGTATATTTTCAGAAATTATTTGTTTCATTTCTGCCTTTATATCTTTTACTAAATTTGTTGTTACTTCTCCATCTTTTACAAAAGCAAAATAATCTCTTCCAGTTTTATTTAAAAATTTAAAATGCAATTTTATATTTAATCTATGTAGTGCCATCAAAAATATAAATTTAAGACTTCTACTATAAATTCTTTCTCCTTCTCTTGTACTAAAAGTTATAAAATCACATTTACTATCTTCTATTAAATGATATAATATAGATCTTTCTTTATTATTTATTTTTACAGCTAATATTTCTTCATCAGTTTTAATATTTGCCATTTTTATTGCATCTACTACTCTAGTCTCGGGCTCTACCATGATTTCTGTTCCATCTTCAAAAGCTACCCTAATCATTTTCTTTTTCACAATATTCACACTCCATTTCTAAAAAATGTTAACGTATATTCTACCATATAAATCTATGAAATTCAACATTTAAAACATTTTTAAATGATCTCTTAACTAGAACTAGTTTAAAATATAGTTATATTATATCCTTAATTTCTTACTTTTTCTATACAATATTGATTTTTTCGTCAAATTATACTATAATTTTGCTATGAGAGAATTTAAAGTATACAATTTAAAGAAGGAAGAAAAGGTAATATATTACATAAAAAATAAATTTCCAAACCTGCAATCTTCCATAATATATAAAATATTTAGAAATAAAGATATAAAGATAAATAATAAAAGAATCTCTGATTATAACACATTAATAAAAAATAATGATATCATATGTATATATCTATCTGATGAAATTTTATTTGGGCTTCCTAAACAACTATACATTCCATATGAAGATGAAAATATATTAATTGTATATAAACCTCAAGGTGTTATATCAAACTATGAAAAAGAGTCTAATACATTTGAACCTAGCTTTGAAGAATATATAAAGAAAATTAAAGGTAATAATATCTTTATATGTCATAGATTAGATACAAATACAGCAGGATTAATAATATTTGCTAAAAATGAAATTACATATAATGCTATTTTAAATGCCTTTAAAACTGGGTATATTAATAAAGAATATGTAGCTTATGTTTATGACTCAAACTTTTCAAAAGATTATTATCACTATGAAAATTATATTTTAAAAGATGAAAAAACAGGATTTTCAAAAATATATAATAAATTTGTTAATGGTTCACAAAAAATAATTACAGATATTTATGTACAAAAAAAGTATATCAAAAAAAATTATGCCATATTAAAAGTACAGATTCATACTGGAAAAACTCATCAAATTAGAGCTCTACTCTCTAGTATAAACCATCCTATTATTGGAGATTCAAAATATGGAAAAAATGAAATAAATAAAAAGTTTAGAAAATATAGACAATTATTATTTGCAACGAAATACTCATTTAATTTTAAAGAAAATGATTATCTATATTATTTAAATAATATTTGCGTAACTTTAGACGAATCATATTTTAATGCTAAAATATAGAAAGGAACATTATGAATAAATCATCAAATAATTTTCAATTAGTAAAGGTAGAAAAAAAATATAAAGCTTCTTTTGCTGAAATGGTTTTAGTTTTTGCTTTTGCAGCTGTAGTTGGATATTTTATTGAAACAGGATATGTATTTTTAATCGTAGGTAAGATTGTAAAAAGAGGTATGTTGCTTGGTCCTTATTGTCCAATTTATGGATTTGGGGCTCTAATATTATATTATTGTTTTTATGATGCAAAACCAACAGTAAAAAACATACCATCTATATTTATTATTGCTTCACTTTTGTTAGGATCTTTTGAGCTTATATGTGGATTAGGATTTAAATATATACTAGGTATTGAAATGTGGAATTACTCTGGTAAATTTTTAAATATATTAAATTATACTACTGTACCAATATTAATAGGATGGGGAATACTTGGAACAATTTATGTATTTTTTATTCATCCACTAATACAAAAATTTGTTAATCTTTTTCCTAAAAAAATTATAAATAAGTTAGCAATAATAATTGTTTGTATTTTTTTAGTGGATTGGTTAATTTCCAATAAAAGAATAGATTTAAATCCTAAAATATTAACTGATCTAGTAAATCCAGAAAATATATCATAACAAAAAAATGAGCTTAATAAGCTCATTTTTTAATTCTGTTTTTTAATTTTTCTTCTAAATCACTAAAATTATTTATATCATTATTTTTAACAATTTTCTCTTCAAGTCTATCACTACATAACATATAGTCTAGTATAAATTGACCATAATCTACATAACTTCTAGAAATATAATATTTTACCATCTTTAATTGCTTATTTTGCTCATTACTTAGCTCAAAAGTAAAAGGCTCGTTTTCTCTTCCTTCATACAAAATTTGAGCAATAATATATGCAAAAATATCATTTAATATTTTATACTCTGTTTTGCTTATATTTGATATTCTACCACAATAGACTATTACACTTCTTCTGTTAATTCCATATGAATATATAGTCTTAGTGGTATGCTTTGTTATTCTTTTAGTTTTTAACATCTTTCTAGCAAATAATTTTACTGCATTAAAATATATCTGCATAATATAATCTTTTCTTGAAAGTTTCGGAATATTTAAATTTGGAAAAACTTCTAATACATTATCATGTATTAAAATTGGATCATTAAATACAAGTTTCATATTACCATTTAATCTAACTTTTCTTTTTCCTACAGTTTTAATATAAGTTTCTAAAGTATTTTCTATATCTTTTTGATTTTTTTCAAAAAAATACATATTTACATTTCTTATATTATTGTCGAATTTTTCAATACTTTTATTTCTAAAATCAAAACCATTTTTTAAATAATCTAATATTCCTTCTAATCTTAATGTTACTTCTTTTTGTGTATATTCCAATGCTACTGGTAAAGCTTCTCTTTTATGAAATATCTCTTTCCATATCCTTTTAAGAAAATTTTCTTTTTCATAACTAATAATCATAGTTATTTACACCTCCTATAAATTTTTATATCATTTGTATTTTTAAAACTGCATATATTATATCACATATTTAAAATTATGTAAAGTGAATATATTTAATATATATTTCATTAGTAATATTTATATATTTTAATTAATATACTCTATTGAGGTGATTTTATGATTAATGTTGCTATTGTAGGTGCAACTGGTGTAGTAGGGCAAATGTTTTTAAAAGTACTGGAAGAAAAAAATTTAAACATAGATAACTATGTATTATTTGCCTCAAAAAAATCAAAAGGAAAAAAGATAAAATTTATGAATAAGGATTATATTGTTGAAGAACTTACAGAACATAGCTTTGATAATAATAAATTTAATTATGCATTATTTTCAGCTGGTGCTAGCACAGCTGAAAAATATGCAAAGATAGCTGCTAAAAATGGATGCGTAGTAATAGATAATAGCTCTTGCTTTAGAATGGATAAAAGTGTCCCTCTTGTTGTTCCACAAGTAAATATGGATACTGCATATGAAAATTTTAATATAATTTCAAATCCAAATTGTTCTACAATACAAGCTGTTTTACCATTAAAAATATTAGATGATAAATACAAATTAAAAAGAGTTATATTTTCTACATATCAAGCAGTATCAGGAGCTGGTAAAAAAGGTATAGATGATTTACAAAATAATACTACAACAAAATTCAACTATCCAATAGTTAACAATTGCTTACCACAAATTGATATATTTTTAGATAATAATTATACAAAAGAGGAAATGAAAATGATAGAAGAGACGAGAAAAATTCTAAGAAAGCCAAAACTTCCTATAACAGCCACTTGTGCAAGAGTTCCTGTTTTAAATTGCCATTGTGAAAGTATAAATGTTGAACTAGAATATAACTTTAAGATTGAAGATATAAAGACATTACTAAATAATACAAATGGTATTATTGTCTTAGATGATCCAAAAAGAAACATATATCCTATTAATACTTTTGTATCTGGAAATGATGAAGTATATATAGGAAGAATACGTAAAGACTTTAGCGTAGAAAATGGTATTAACTTGTGGTGTGTTGCAGACAATCTAAGAAGAGGTGCTGCAACTAATGCAGTAGAAATTTTAGAAAATTTGATCAAAAAAAATAGTGCATATTAAATGCACTATTTTTGAGACTTGTGATGGATTATCTACCTCCACCACCACCGCCTCCGCCTCCTCCGCCGCCTCCGCCGGAGAAGCCTCCACCTCCACCTGAACCAGATGAAGTGGCACTTGAGATTGATGAACTTACTGCATTTGAAAAACTACTACTAAAATTAGTATGTGTTGCCAGATACATTGTTGAATATGTTGTTGCAAAATATGCATCATCATTTATTTCTGGATATACTATTTTTAATTGTTCAATTACTTTATCTGCCATTCCAAAAGCTGTTGCATATACAAGATATTTTTCCCATATTACTATAGATGGTAAGTCTTTTTTATCCATTTGAGAAAAATCTTCCATGAATTTTTTTAAGCCTTCCCATTTATTTACTTCGTCCACACCTTTTTGTGTAAAAATATTGAATCTTTTATTTATTTTACCATATATAATTAAAATTATTATTTGAATTATAAAATATCCACCAAGTACATATCTACCTGACAAAAAAGATGTAATTTCTAAACTTAGCACTATTACCGGATAATATACCATACTTAAAAAAGTAAACAATGTCATATTATTTATTCTTTTTGCCATTTTATATTCTTGCTCTTTAATATAATCATTCTTTTTAAAGAATTCTATTAGTATTTTAAAGATCTTTTCTTTTAAATTAAATATTTTACTTGTATGTCTTTCTATATAATTTTGTAATTTTTTAATATTAATTTGTTTTTCGGCGGTTGAATCTATTGCCTCTTTAATAAATTCATATATTGCTTTTTCATCTTCTTGTAACACATCAATATTTGTATTATCTGTTAATCTTATAATTATGTCTTCTTTATTTTTTTCATCTTTTAACACTTCAAAAATTAAATATTTTTTTATATTTAAATCCATTAATGTGGCTGGAAATACATTTTCTAAGTCTATATAATTTTTATACAAATTTCTATCTATTAAAGAATATGCTTGAGCTGGTGTTGCATCTTCTCTTGGTAAATCTCTATAATAGTCTACATCTAAAGTAGGTAAAAGTTTATTTTCTTTTGCATGGCGTATAACTTTTATCATATATCTTATTTCAATAGCAAATATTATACAAGCACCTATTAAAGAACCTATTAATACCTTTCTTTCATAGCTTTGTCTTTCTTCTCTACGTTCATTAGCTGAATTTGCCCATGCTGTTTCTTCTCTAACTATACTCTCTATTTTAGGTATGTCATCTGTTCTTTTAGAAGATACTATTACATCTTTTGGAAAAGTAGACCTTATTTCTACCATATTATTTTGTGGAATATTTTCAAGTTTAAATTCAATATTTCCATCATCTGTTGCATTAATAATCCCATTTAAAGTTTCTGTGTGTCCCCATACTCTTATATCACTTTTATTAATATTACCTGGCAATGTTATTTTTCCTTCAATATTTTTAATAGGAATTTCAAAATCATTACCTATCAATTGCCAATATAATTCGGCACAATCCCCATGAAGTGCTATAGCATCTTCAACTTTATACTCTATTTTATATTGTCTAGTATCTGATGAATTTTCAAGTCCAACACCCCATGCTATTTCAAATTCATTATTATTAGTATCTAAACCATAATAGCTATTATTAGTAACATGGTACATATATTCATCAATTTCTTTTAATTTAGTATTTGTTTCCATATTAGTAACAATAACATCAGTTATTCTAGTATATTTATCTATATCTTTTTTAAAAGTTTTAAATAAAGTATTTGTATCTTTTATTTTTATATCCCATATCTCAGTAACATTCATACTAGCATCTTCGTTTACTGTTATTTCAAATTTTAAGTCATTCAATTTTAAATTTGCTGCTAATATTTTATCACTAAAAAAAGAAATAGAAATAAACAAAAATACAAATAAAATACCACTCCTAAGTTTCTTTTTCATATATAAACCTCCTTATTAAAAATATATGATAATAAATAATTTTTCTAAATTATAACTTCTCCAGTATCTCCATTTATCATTATCTCTTCTCCAGTTTTTATAACTTGAGTGGCGTCTTTTAATCCCACAACACATGGTATTCTATTTTCTCTAGCATTTATAGCTAAATGACACAACATTCCACCAAACTCAGTAACTATACCAGAAAGCTCCATAATATTTATCTTTTTAAAAATTTCTTGATCTATATATTTAGTAACTAGTATATCTGATTTTTTTAAATTTCTTAAATCTTCCTTACTATCAACAATACATGCTCTTGCTTTCGTTTTTCCAAAACTTGCTCCAATTCCTTTAAATTTTTTATTGCAATCGACTTGTATTATTTGCTTTTGACACGGGAAAATTTCACTTTGTGGTATATAATTTCTAAATGAATTATAATACATTTTATTCTTATTAACTCTTTGTTTTAATGCATCTAAATTATTATCTATCATACTATTTAATATATCTTTATAGTCTAGATAAAAAATATCCTCATCATTTTCTAAATAAAATTTATTTTTGTAATTTAGCCCTAGTTTTAAAAGTTCTTTTCTTAATAGATTTTGCGAAAACAATACCAAATCTTTTAAGGAATTTTCTCTTTTTATTAACTCACGTACAAATTCAATTTCTTTCATAATATTTTTAATTTGATTTTTCTTTAAATTTTCATTTATCTTTTCTATAGATTGCTCATAAAGCTTATTTTGCCTTTTAAATTCTTTTAAAGGATCATATTTATCGTCAAGTTCTAATATATCCCTATACATCTTTATAACTTTAAGTATTTCTTCATCATACGTTTTATAAATTATATCTGTTTCATCAAAAGAATGATATCCAAATAAATCAATAAAATCTGTTAAAAATTCTTTAATATTAGGATTATTTCTATCTTTTCTATATAAGTAAAATATCTCTGCATCTAAATTTTCTTCAAAAAATTTCATCTTTTGCTTATCTTTTCTTATTTTTCTTGAAGAGTCCCACATATGTAAATATGGACCATTTTTATATTTATCATCCACCGCTAAAAATAAATTTCTAAACTCTGTTTTATTTAATACATTGCTAAGATCTTTATTTAAATTTATTTTATAAATTATATTTGTAAAACATTGCCATATATATACACTTTTAATGTCTAAAAATATTTCAAACGATTTTTTCATTCTTTCAACATCATTTTCAATCTCTTTTATATTATGTATTTCTTCTATTTTATTTTTTCTATATTCTTCAACATTAATTAACTGCTTCTTTAAATTATCTATTATATTCTTTTTAGCAAAAGATTTAAAAAATCCTTTAGAAGCATTTAAATTTTCAAATCCATTATCTAAATAGTCTATTCTTACACCCATATAGTCGTCTAAATATCTTTCTATGTATCCAGGTATATTTTCTAATATTTTTTTTAGTAATGTTAAATTCCAATATAATCTTGAAAATTTATTAAATAAAATTGGCTTTAATATATCTGATTCATTTATAACTTTCAAAGCTTTAATAAAACTAATTGTTGTATTAGCGTATAATGGTATATTTAAAGATGTCATAACAGTAGAAAGTACACTTATATTTTCAAAATTACAATTAGTAAATCTATAATATATATCTTTATGCTCTATTTTAGTTATTGGTCTTACTTGAAAAATATAAAGTTTAGAATCATATACACCAAACTCTACATCTATAGGAAAACCCAATTCCTGCTGAAGTGAAAGTGATATATTAATAATTCTTTTTATTGCTAAGTCTCCTAATATATTTATTTTAGGTTCTTCAACATACTTTTCTATCATCCAATCATATACTATTCTTTCTGGAACAGTTTTGCCTTTAACTACATCTCCATATCCTTTAGAAAACTCTATTATAACTTCTGTATCTTTTCCGTTTGTTGGATTTACTGTAAATAATATACCACTTACATTACTTTCGATCATTTCTTGAACAATAACGCTCATTTCAACTTTATTTATATCTATTTTATTCTTCCTATAAAATTGTAAATTTTCTTCATTATATAAAGATAAAAAGCAATTCTTTATTTTATCTTTTAAACATTCTCTTTCAAATTCAACATTTAAAAAAGTAGTATATCGTCCAGCAAGCGAAAAATTTCTACTATCTTCTATATTTGCACTACTCCTTATTGCATATCTTTTATTACTTGGAACTACACTAAATATCTTATCTAAAATTGAATCTGGTATTTCTATCTTATCTATCGTTTCAAAATTAAGTTTTTGTTCTTTAATCATATATTTAAATTCATCAAAGTCAATTACTACCCCTAACGGTACATTATATCCTTTAGTCTTTAACATAGACAGAAACATTGCTTTATTTCCACAGTTATCTATTATTTTATCTCCAAGCTTGTACATATTATCATCTCCATCTTTTTCTTTATGATCAAAGAATCTGCATTTACTATATTCTATCACATTATTATATTTATCTCAATAATAACAAAAAAATAAAGATATAACTTAAGTTATACCTTTATATAGCTACACTTTTAGGTTCAATATGTTCCTTAGATGTATGTATTCCCATTTGTATATATTTTTCCATTCTATTATCTACAAATGTCTGTGCATATTCATTTACAACACCATATGGTCTATCATTACTATATGAACTCATTTGATATATTTTTCTATATGCATTATCCAACTCTTCCTTATCTCCACTTTCTAATGCTTTATATAATCTATTTACTTGTCTATCAAGTAATGTTCTATCAACAAAACTTTTAGCATATTCATTTATTTTTCCAAACTTTGAATATTCACCATTTTTTAAATATCCCGCCATATCCATAACCTTACTAGAAAGTCTTTTTAATTCTTCTTTATCTCCTGCTTCTTTCGCTTTTTCAACTTTTTTATTGTGTTCATCATATATAAGCTTATCTATGTAAGATTTTATATATGGATTATAATTTTCATCATTAGAGTCAGGTGTATATCCAGCAATTGTATTTAAAGTGTAATTATTTAAACATATTCTTGCTAGACTATCAGCAGAAACTGTTTCTTTTATTATTTTTAATAGTTCACTACATTCATATGCTTTTTGTGCATCTATTACTCTTTCTTTCTTCATTTAAACTACATCCTCCCAATATTTATTACAAAATCTACATAAAAAAACGTACATTATTAATTATACCATTTTATGTAGTTCTTTGCAATATTTTTAGCTTATTTTTTGTCTATTTTTGCAAATTTGTTTTGCATAATTAATTTTGCAAAAGTAGCTAATATTGGAGTAAAAATAGTAATTAAAATTACATAAATAATATATTTATCTATCATTTCAGTAAATATAACTGTATTATTAAATATTATATTTGTAAAAAAGTATAAAAAAATAGATATCAATATTGAATAATAATTTCTAAACTTTGTAGAAGGCATAGCTTTAATAATATAATAAAATAAAAAACTCATAAGTGAAAAAGAAGAAAAATAAAATTGCAATGCTAAAAAATTTTCTACTCTTTGGAAAATATTAAACAAATTAAACTGTTTTAATGCAATATGCTCTGGAAATCTAAATAAAGAAATAAATTTTTCTCCTAATACAAGTATAGTAATTAAAACAATTAAAAACTGTAAAATATTTGTAAATACAAAGCTCTTTAACAAATTTCCATTTAATCTTTCACTATCAGCTATCCTTTTTCTTGAACATACAAGTAGCATACTTAACGGTACAATTGATACTACAACATATAAAACTATGCTTTTAAAAATTTCACCATATGAGGCATTAAATACTGGTTCCAAATTAGTTATATCAAACTCTGCAAAAACCCCAATTATACTTAAAAAAAGCATAAAAATATTTATAATGCACAAGACTTGATTCATTTTTATAATACTTGCTAAACTTTTACTAGATATATATACAAGTGGTAATAAAATTATTGCTTTTAAAAAATTTATTGATGTATCTGGCAAATACTCTGCATTAAAAAAATTTGCATTATTAAATAATATTATACTTGCTATTAATATAAATCCTAAAAGCAAAATTATATTTAAAATTCTTCCTAAAAACTTTCCAAAAATGCCTTTATTAAGTTCATAAATATCATCATAATCATTATTATTTACAATATAACGTATTATATAAAAAATAGCTGTACTTATTAAAGCTCCTATTATACAAATTAAATAAGTATCATTTCTTGTATACTTAAACATTAAGTATGAACCAATCCCTAAAAAAACAGCAAAAAAAGATGATAACATTATAAAACTATAACCTAAACTATATATTTTTTCACAGTCTTTTTCTACCATTTTTTAGTAACTCCTCCTTGATTTTGTATATCTACTTCTACATTTACATCTGTTTCTATTTGAGATAAATAATTTTCTTCTTTATATAAATCATCTTTTTTTCTATACATAAGATTTCCAAATCCAATAATATCTGAATCATATTCATTTTTTATCTTTAATAAAAAATCATTTACATCAGCTTTTACTCTCTCTTCTAAAGAGTTTTGTGCGTCTTCAATTTGTTCACTATTTAAAATTCTCACATTACTCCCAGTCTCAGATATATTTGCTTTTATCTTTATATTAAAATTTATTTTATTATTATTTTCTTTGTCTAAAGACATACTTGTTTTACTGGATATAATTTCTGCTCCTATTCTATCATCACTTTGCCCTGCGACAAGAATAGTATTATTCAAATTATTACATAGTAAATTATATAAAATACTTTCTTGATCTGTTAAGTAGCCCTTCATACTCCATCCCTTAAAATATGCCATATCACTTATTTTTATATTTTCATTATCTATTGTAGCACTATTTATTGTTATATCTATTCCTGGTTTCATTTTATCTTTTAAAATATCATTTAATGAATTTAAGTTACAGTTTCCCCTATATTTAGCAGATGTGTTAAGTAGTGATTTTATATTTATTTGCTCTTCATTAATTGATTTTACTAAATCTCCTGCTGCACAACCATTTGCAACAAATAAGTAAAATGCATTACTTCCTTCATTATCTCTAATAAAAAAACCTAGTGTATCCTCAAAATTATTTTTAGCAATATCTTCAGATAATACTAAAGTTTCCATTTGTGCAAGATATAATTTTTTAGGAGATTCATTTACAATTTTTCTTGCAGAATCATGAACAGACTCCCCTATAGACTCATATATTATTCCTTCATTTTGTGCCTCTTTATTTGATGTATCTATTACTATAGCAGTTGTTTTATACTGTCCATCTTCTGTCATATCTATCCCTATAGCTTTAACTATAGCTAAATCTGTAACTTCCCTTAAATTATTTAGCCCATCAAAAACAATTACCATTATTAAAAGTGCAATTATATATTTTCTCATATAATCACCTACTCTTTGTTAAATTATTTGTAAGAATTTTTTGTCTTTTTTTATCTTTTGATATACTTAATCTAGTAAACAAATTTTTTCTCATTTCTGTAAAATTTAAAGGTGATACTGGATAAGTAAAAGGCTTAGTATAACTAACAGTAGATACCAAACTTGCTATAAATAATATAGTAGCTATTCCAATTCCTATTATTCCACACAAACTTGCAAAAAGCATAAAAATAGCTCTCCATTTTCTAAGTACATTTATAACATTAATATCTGAAAAATTAAGTCCTGAAATTGTAGTAATTGCTACTACTATTATCATAATTGGAGATACAATACCTGCACTAACAGCTGCATCTCCAAGTATTAGAGCACCTACAATAGAGAGTGTATTACCAGATACTTTATTAGACCTCATATCACTTTCTCTTAAAATTTCAAAAGAAAATATCATAATTATTGCCTCTACAAATGCTGGAAAAGGTACTCCTTCTCTTTGAGTAGCAAATGCAGTTAAAAGTTCACTTGGTATTGATTCTTGATCAAATGTTATTAAAGATAAATATAGTGCTGGTGTTAAAATTGTAAGTATTAATGATATATATCTTATTATCTTTGTAAAAGTAACATTTTTTGATTTTTGATACAAATCATCTATATTATTAATAAAATCTTCAAAAAATGCTGGTAATACTAATGCATAAGGGCTATTATCTACAAGTATTACTATTCTTCCTTGAAGTAAATAATATGATACAACATCAGGTCTTTGCGTATTAATTGATATTGGAAAATCTGAATCATTTTTTTCTTCTATAAATTCTTGAATATAATTTACATCAAGTATACCATCAATATCAATTTTATCTATTTTTTCTTCTACATATTTTACCAAATCTTTTTTTGAAATATCTGTAATATACATGATACCAACTTTTGTTTTACTTTTTCTTCCAAGCCTTTTTTCTTTATAAGCTAGATTCTCTGTTTTTATCCTATTTCTTATAAGTCCTATATTCTTCATTATATTTTCTACAAAAGAGTCCTTTGCTCCTCTTATAGAATTTTCGCTAGTAGGTTCACTTATACTTCTAGTAAGTGTTCCTCTTGTCTCTACCACATAAGCTATATCTTTATATATAATTAATACAAATCCTGACATTATATAATAAAATATATTCTCTTGTTCAGGATCAACTCTTTTTATCTTATTGATCGCTATAGTATCTTCTAAATTTATATCTTTTTTATTTCCAAGTCTTTTATTTATTTTATCTTCTAAACTATTATTTTTTTCATCTATTTCATTTAATACTTTTTCTTCTCTAATACACTCTACAATACTTCTAACAACAAAATTAGATATCATAGTAGAATCAACTAAAGCTTCATTATATACTAAATTAATTTCATTATCATCTACATTTAATCTTCTAATAAAAATATCGTCTAAATCTTTAATCCTACTTTTTACATATTCTAATAAATTTTTCATAGCTATTCTCCTAATATTGTTATGAGTTTTTTTTATAAATTTATACAAAAAAGCTCATAGATTGAAATCTACAAGCTTAATAATTTCTTTTTCCGTTTTGGCTCATATATACAACATATCTTAATATTCTATTAGGTAGAATTTTATTTAAAAAATATACAAATTTATTGATTGCACCAGGAACTATAATTTCTTTATTTTTAAGCAATTTATTTATACTATATTTTGCAACCTTTTCAGAATTACTTGGAGGAATAAAAAATGATATTCCTAAGTCACTATTAAAATTGGTATCTACCGCTCCTGCACAAAGTGTTGAAATACTAACATTTATATTTTTCATTTTAAGCTCCATATTTATAGCTCTACTAATACTTGTAATATATGCTTTACTTGCATAATATGAACTCATCAAAGGGCCTGGCATAAAACCAAATATAGAAGATACATTAAGTATTTTTCCTTTATTTTTTTTAACCATGTCCTTAAGATATAATTTAGTTAAAATGTTTGTTGCTCCTATATTTAGCCTTAACATGTCCATTTCCTTTTGCAAATCTATATCATAAAACTCACCATATAGACCTACCCCTGCATTATTTACCAAAATATCTATATCATGTTTTTTAGTAGTCTCATATAGCTTATATACATTTGAAATTATACTTAAATCCATTGGAATTATTTCAACATCTGTTTTACATTCTTTTTTCAAATTTAAAAGACAATCTTTTCTTCTTGCCACTACTATTAAATCATACCCAATATTACTCAAACATCTAGCAATACTATATCCTATTCCAGATGATGCACCTGTAACTAAAGCTTTCATATTTTCCCCCTAAGATATATAAATTATACACTAAAAAATGTATTTTTATATATTAACACTATTTTTCAACACCTTTTTTTATTTTTTATATTATATCGTCATATTAATCCCTTGTCAATTAATATTATAGTAAACTATAATGTTGAAAAGTAGTATAAAATATAGTATAATATGGGATACAGAAAGGTGGTGCAATATGAATATCAAAAGAAGACTTTCTTTTGTGTTCGAAATGGCAGTAATTATTTGCTGTTTAATTGGTATTTTGTCTAATATTCTAAACACAAGCTCTGTAACAAGTATTTTATCTTTTTACACCATGCAAAGCAATCTATTTGTGCTTACTTTTTATCTGTTAAGCATTGTGATCTCCCAATTCAAATCTGATTGGAAAAAGTGTGATGTATACTATTTTCTAAAAGGTGCTACTATAATGATAATCCTACTTACATTTACCATCTATTTAATATCCTTATATCCTACAGGATTTATAATGGATGCAAATGTAAATACATCATCAAATATTTTTAGTATTTCAAATGTCTTTGTACATTTTATAACACCAATTATGGTTTTTGTAGATTACTTAATATTTGATGATAAGGGACATTTTAAGTTAAAATATCCTTTACTATGGTATATATTTCCATCACTATATTTGATATATGTGTACACTTATTCCTCTCATGGTGGAAAATTCTTTGGATCTGGTGGATCAAGAAAATACGCATATTTCTTTTTGGATATAGACAAAATAGGTGTTGGAGGTGTAATTAAATACCTTATACTTATAAGTCTATTATTCATTGCGGCTTGTTACATTCTTATATTAATAGACAATACTCTTTCAAAACACAAAAGAAGAAAACCATCCAATAGCTAAAAAGACAGCTCTGCTTGAGCTGTCTTTTCATTTTACATTGCTTTTTTAAATAATTCTATAAAATCTTCTTTTGTAGTTTCTCTTGGATTTCCAGGTCTACATGCATCATTCATTGCTTTTTGTGCTAGCATTTCAAAGTCTTCTTCTTTACATCCAGTATCTTTTACTGTTTGTGTTATTCCAACCTTTTTAGATAATTCTTGTATCATTTCTACAAATTTATCTATAACTTGCTCTTTATTCATATCTTTAGCATCTACACCTAAAGCTATAAGAATATCTCTAAATCTTTCATAACATACTTCACCATTAAATCTCATAACTGTAGGTAGTAATATTGCATTTGCAAGTCCATGAGGTGTATCATAAACTGCACCAAGTTGATGTGCCATAGAATGTACTATTCCAAGTCCTACATTTGAAAATCCCATACCAGCTATATATTGAGCAAGCCCCATTTTATTTATTGCTTCCTCATCTTTCTCATTTACAGCAGCTGGTAAATATTTAAATATTAACTTGATTGCTTCCATATGGAACATATCTGACATTGTATTATGTGCTTTTGTAATATATCCTTCAATAGCATGTGTTAATGCATCCATTCCTGTTGATGAAGCAATAGATTTTGGCATTGAAGCCATAAGCTCTGTATCAATAATTGCAATAATTGGTATATCATGTGGATCAACACATACCATTTTTACTTCTCTATCTTCATCAGTTATAACGTAATTTATTGTAACCTCTGCAGCAGTTCCGGCAGTTGTAGGTAAAGCAATAATTGGTAGTCCTTTATTTTTTGTTGTAGCTGCTCCTTCTAGGGATACTATATCTTCATTTTCTGGATTTGTCATTATTATTGATATTGCTTTAGCTGTATCAATACTTGAGCCTCCACCTACTGCAACTAAAACGTCAGCTTCTGCCTCTTTACAAGCTCTTAAACCATCCCATACATTTTTCTTTGTTGGATTAGGCTTTACATCTGAATAGACAGAATAATTAAAATTTCCTTTATCTAATTCATCTGTAACTTTTTTTGTTACGTGAGCATCATATAATGATTTATCTGTAACAACTAAAGCTTTTTTAAAGCCTCTATTTTTCAATTCTTGTACAAGAACTTCTCTTGCACCTTTTCCAAAATAAGATGTTTCATTCAATACAAATTTTTCTACCACTTAAATAACCTCCTAATTTTATTTTGTACTTTTATTTTAATTTTATAATATATCTTTTAGAACTATTGTTTTTATTCTAGACATTTCTTCTAATGTTGTTGAAATTCCTTCATTTCCTATTCCACTATGCTTCCAACCACCAAATGGCATTTCAGCACTTCTAAAGAAACTTGCTCCATTAATTACAACACCACCACATTCAAGTCTTGCTGCAACTTGCATTCCAACTTTATAGTCTTTAGTTATTACACAACCACATAAACCATATGATGATTGATTTGCAATCTCAATAGCTTCATCAATTGTATCAAATCCTATAACTGGAATTACAGGTCCAAAAATTTCCATATCTTTTGCTACATCCATATCTTTTGTAACATTATCTAGTATAGTTGGTCCATAGTACGCTGAATATCTTTTTCCACCACATACTATCTTTGCACCTTGTTCAACAGTTTTATTTACATATTCCTCTACTCTTTTTGCTGCAGGAATATTAATAAGTGGTCCCATATCTGTATCAAATCTTGAAGGATCTCCTACTTTTAATTTAGAAATTACTTCTTTCATTCTATCGATAAATTCTTTTTTTCTAGAATTATGTATTAAAAATCTTTTACTTGCACAACATACTTGTCCACCATTATATAGTCTACCCCATATAACTTCTTTTACTGCCAAATCCATATCTCCATCTTCAAGCATAATGAATGCATCATTTCCACCAAGCTCTAACATAACATGTGTTAAGTTTTTAGAACATGTCTCCATAGTTTGCATTCCAACAGCAGTACTTCCTGTAAGAGATACAAGACTTACTCCTTTATGTCTTGCAAGTGCCTGACCAACTATTGGTCCATCTCCTGTTAATACTTGAATAGCACCTGCAGGAACACCAGCTTTTACCATTAATCTTACATATTCTATAAGTGTTAATGGATTATAATTAGATGGTTTTACTATAACAGAATTTCCCATTATTAAAGCTGATGGTACTTTTTGACCAAATAAGTCGCAAGGGAAGTTAAATGGTATTATACATGCAACAACACCAAGAGGTTCTCTTACTGTAATTTGCATATGTTTCTCTTGTCCAGGTTCTGCTTCTCCAACTAAACTTTCACCATATAAATGTTTTGCTTTTTCAACATAACCATAAACAAAATTTCTTGTATTTCCAATTTCTGCAATAGCTTCTTTAATAGGTTTACCTGTCTCACTAGATAAAAGCCATGCTAGATCATCTGCGTTTTCTTCAACTAAATCCACAAACTTTTCTAGTATTCTTCCTCTTTCGTGCATAGGAATTTTAGCCCATTTTTTCTGCTCTACTTTTGCAACATTTACAGCCTCATCAACATCATCTAATGAACAATTAGGAACTTTTGCAATAGTTTCTTGAGTAGCAGGGTTAACTACCTCAATATAATTTCCATCTGATGCATCTTTCCATTCATATCCAATTAGATTTTTAGGATTACCCTGTGGAGCTCTTCATTTACCAAGACCAGTAAATGATAACATAAGTCCTCCACATGTATTTCTATCATTATTATTTGAACCATATTCACCAAAAGTAAATATTGTAATAAATGGTGTATCTCCAGCTTCTTCTTTTATTCTTTTTGCCACTTCATCTATTCTATCACCAATACCTAATTTTCTTCCTCCACAATGTACAAGAAGATATGCACCAACGCCATTAGGTAGTGATTTTTTTACATCTTTTAATGCTTCTGTTGTAGAATTTATAAGTTCATCTACTGTTCCTTCCATTTGAATAACAGCAGTTTTTTCAGCTAAGTTGTTTCCAATATTCATAGATAAATCATCATTTCCAGCCATTGGATGACGTATTGCTACTAAATCTCCTAATCTATCTTTTACTCCCAAAGGTGCAAGTATAGTTTCAGTTAATAAATTGCCACCCTTTAAGTTTTCAACTTTTTTACCTGTCCATTTTGCATATTGCTCTAGAGCAGGAATCCCATTAATTTCAACTAATCTTCTTTTATCTTCTACCTTAGTTATTATACCTACATTATCTGTTTCACGATATGCTCCAGTATATACATTTGATACAGGTTTATCTGTATAGAAAAATGCAACAGCACAACCATCTGAAAATACTATATCATTAGCATATATCTCCCATTTTCCTTCAACAGTATTATCTGCAGCTGATCCACCAAACATAGGTATTCTTCCCACTATATCTTCAATTCCTTTTAAATAGTCTTCTTCTTCTTTTGGAGAAGCAACCATATAAAAGTAAGCAGGGGCACAAGTTTTTCCAGCATTTTTCATTGCCTCTTGAGCAATTTTTCTACCTGTCTCTCTTGCATCACCTGTTGCAGCACTACCATATACTCCAACTTCCATTGCACTATCTGATAGTACCATTACACCAACAAATCCATTATTTGAATTAATATATCCATCAGGTACAATTATTCCTCCACTTGAAGTACAGCCAACTACAGGTACATTACCTAAAGTTTCCTTTACTCCTTCTAATACTTCTTCAACATTATTATCTACAGAAGTATATACAAATGCAACCTTAGCTTTTGTTAGGTTAGACATAGCTTTTTGAGCTGCTTCCATACCAGCTTTTTTACTAGACTTGTCTATGCTCCAGCCAACATTTGATTTTAACATATAAATTCCTCCTTTGTAAAACATATTTACACTTTAATTGTATCAATAAAAAAAACATTATTCAATCTATTATTCAATTTTTCACATCTTTTATACAAAATACTAGATATTGTCATATTTACTTTTTATGTAAAGTGTGATATAATACAAATACGCTTGTATATTTTTATTTCTTTTAAATTTAAAAGGAGGTTATTTTATGAAAGTTTTTTTAAAAAAATTACTTTTTATTTTAATTTTTGTAATGCTAGGTGCATTAATGTCTTTAATATGCCAATATATTCAATATAATAACCAACAAACAGATGAACTAAAAGAAGAAGTACAAGCTCAAACAAATATAAATTTAGAAAAAGAAATATTAAATAAAGAAATTGAAAAAGCAGAAAATTTTGTTGAAAGTATAAATAATAACGTAGCATTAACATTACTTAGAACTTCTGGGAAAATAACTTTAAGTCATGATAAAACACCACAAAATAATGCATGGACAGAATGGTTATTTAACTCAGATATAAAAGTATATGCAAATTATACTACAGCATTTACAATTGAATGTAGTAATATAACTACTAAAATAGATGAAAGTGCAAATGTACTAATATACTACAATATAAACGATATAAAATTATCTTTTGTTGATATAACAGATATTTACTCATCTGAAAATAAAAGTATATTTGGTAGTACCTATACACCAGATCAAACACTTGCACTTGAACAGATAGCAAGAGATAGAATATTTGAAAATTCAAATAATGAAAAAAACATTTTGCAAGCAAAAATTAATTTAGAAAACTTTTTGAATACTTGCTCAAAAAATTTTGACGTAAATATACAAATACAATCATACTAAAATTTGACACATCTTAATTTATATTAAGGTGTGTTTTTTATGATATAATTTATATGGTGATAATATGAATAACAAAGAAAAAATATTAAAATTAAATCAAATGATAAAAGAATCTAATTCTATTGTGTTTTTTGGTGGAGCAGGAGTATCTACAGAAAGTGGGATACCAGATTTTAGAAGTAAAGATGGACTTTATAACATGAAATATAAATATCCACCTGAAGAAATTTTAAACCATACTTTCTTTATAAATAATACAGAAGAATTTTTTAAATTTTATAAAGATAAATTAAATTCTTTAAAATATATGCCAAATATTACTCACTATACACTTGCTAAATTAGAAGAAAAAGGGAAACTTAAATCTGTAATTACCCAAAATATAGATGGGCTACATCAAAAAGCAGGATCAAAACATGTATTAGAGCTCCATGGTAGCGTTTTAAGGAACTTTTGTACAAGATGTAATAAATTTTATAGTGCAGAATATGTATTTAATTATAATGGCAATATACCAAAATGCAACTGTGGTGGAATAATAAAGCCAGACGTTGTACTTTATGAAGAACCTTTAGATGAGAATATATATTCGCAAGCGATAAAAGATATTTCATCATGTGATATGCTAATTATTGGTGGAACCTCTCTTGTAGTATATCCTGCCTCTTATCTTATACAATACTTTAAAGGAAAATATATTGTATTAATCAATAAAGAAAAAACTCCTTTTGATAGTAGAGCAACTCTGGTTATTAATGACTCAATAGGAAATGTTTTTAAAAGTATAAAAATAGAAGATAATTAAATTATCTTCTTTATTTTATACTTTTTGTGTCCAATTAAATATATCCTTTTCTTTTCCAGATTGTATACCAGTTAAAGTATCATATATTTTCTGAGTAAGATTACCAATTTTTGAAGAGTTTATAGTGTATATATTATCTCCAAATTTTAAAGTACCAATAGGTGATATAACTGCTGCTGTTCCTGTTCCAAATACTTCTTGTAATCTTTTTTCACAAGCTGCTTTTTCCAGTTCATCTACAGATATTCTTCTTTCTTCTACCTCATATCCAAAATATCTACATAAATCAATTACAGAGCTTCTTGTAACACCATCTAATATACTTCCACTTAAACTAGGAGTTATAACTTTATTATCTATTTTAAAAAATATATTCATTGCACCCACTTCTTCTACATATTTATGCTCAATTCCATCAAGCCATAATACTTGAGAAAATCCTGCCTCATGTGCCTTTTGTTGTGATAACATAGCTGCCGCATAGTTTCCTCCTGTTTTTGCCTCTCCTATTCCACCTCTTATTGCTCTTACATATTCATCTTCTATCCAAATTTTTACCGGATTTAATCCCTCTTTATAATATGAAAATACAGGAGAAAGTATAATAATAAACTTAAACTTTGTTGAAGGTTTAACATTTACAGATGGATCAGTTGCAATCATAAATGGTCTTATATATAATGCTGCTCCTCTTTTTCGAGGTATCCAATCTCTATCTATATCCACTAATGTTTTTATAGCTTGCAAAAAATCTTCTTCATTAATTTGTGGCATACAAAGTCTTTTTGCAGAGCTATTAGCTCTTTTAATATGCTTTAGAGGTCTAAATAATTGTACATCTCCTTCTTCTGTTTTATATGCTTTCATTCCTTCAAATAATGATTGTCCATAATGAAATACCATTGCTGCAGGTGATATTGAAATATCTTTAAATTCTTCTATTCTTGGATTTTTCCATCCATCTTCACTTGTATAATCCATTATAAACATATGATCTGTAAAAACAGTACCAAATTCTAAACTGTCATCAATATTAGGTTTTGGCTTATAGTTATTTGTCCTTTTTATATCTATGTTAAGCATTAAACTCCTCCAATCTAATATAATTATATTTATATGTAAATAATATATACATAATTACATAAATAAAAAAGTATAGCCACATTTCTATATGACTATACTTATTTAAAATAATCTAATATTTATAATTAGTTCATTCTTAGTTTTTTAACTGTTTTAGCAATTACTCCTAAAGATACTAAAGCCATTACAACATATGCTGCTACTGCAATATCTCCAGTAGGAACATTTGTAAAGTTAACTTCTAAAGTTACACCATCTTCTTCAATTGTTACTTGGAAGATAGTTGCATCCTTTTCATATCCTTCAGCAGCTTCTGTCTCTTCAACATAGTAAACACCATATCTTAAATCATTAACTTGATAGTATCCATTTTCATCACTTGTACCTTCAGCTACTACTTCACCTAGTTCATTAGTAACTTTAAATTTACATCCTGCAACAGGCTCTCCTGTTTCTGCATCAGTTTTATATACTAAGATATTACCTTTTACAAATTTAACTTCAACTTCAGCTGAAACTTCTGAATCTTCTTCAGCATAAAGTTCTTGATCTTCTGGTAATACATATTGTGCACTTAAAGCACTTACTTTTCTTATGTATCTTCCTGCTCTAATTTGATCAAATTGAGCAACACCATTTTCATCTGTTACTTGAGTATAAACAACTTTATTTGTTTCTGGATCTACTAAATCTACTTGAGCATCTTTTAATAGATTTCCATCTTCATCTTTTACAGTTATTGCAATGTCTACTAAAGTACGTGTATTTTCAAGTACTAATCCTGCCTCTGGCTCTTCAGTTGTTACTTCAAATCCATATTTAGTTTCATCTAAATCATAGTATTTAGGAGCTTCTAATTCTTTTACTGTATATTTACCATAAGGTAGACCTTCAAGAACAATTTCTCCGTTTTCGTCTGTTGTACGAACAACTTCAACTAATTCTCCATTTACTTTTTCAAGTAAAGGATAATCTCCGCCATTACCTACATAGTATACAGCATATTTAGCACCCTCAAGTCTTGTAACATCTACTGTTTCATCTGTATTACCAAATACGCCTTCTAAAACGCCTTCAGCAAATTCTTCTACAGCTTCAAGTAAAGATCTCTCATTTTCTTGATTTGCTTCAATTCCTGTATCTTCTACTTTAACTAAAGTAAATTTAGTAACCTTTTTAGCTTCATTTACTATAGTCTCAACATCTATTCTAAATAGTTGATTTACATTATCTTGTGGTTTTGCAACAATTGGATACTCTTTTTCACTTACAACATAATTTTCATTAGTTTCAAGCTCTTTAGCATAGAAGTTTCCTGTTGGTAAACTTACATTAACCATTGCAGTTCCATCATTATTTACAGTTACAATATCTACTAAATCGCCTTCTTCAATTCTAACATTACCTTGTAAATCTGTGATATCTTCAGCAGCATAAATTCCAATTATTACATCTGCATATTCTTCTAATTCTGCAGATTCTATAGATGGCTCATTTTCATTTTGTCTATAGAAGTTAAGATCTGCAAATTCTTTTTTAAGATGTACTTCATATTCCTGTCTTACATTAGAATATGTTATTGTATCATTTTGTTCAAGAATAGTTTGTCCTTTATAAGTATATGTTAGATCTCTTGGTGTAGAATCTAAAACATATCCTTCTGGAACAGATACTTGTTTTAATGTATAACTACCTAAATATAATTTTGTTGTTATTACACCATTTTCATTTGCAGTAAGAGTTACTGTTTCCCCAGCTGCCATATGGATTTCTCCGTCACCAGTTTTTATATCTGTTTTAGCAGTTAATTCATATTTTGCTCCTGGTATAGCACCTGATCCATATGCTGGAGCTTGTATTGTATATCCGTTAGATTGTTGTTCATTAGGATTTACTAATACTTGTCCTGTTGTTCTTATAGTTAAATTAACCTTTTGTGGCATATTTTTAACTATAGTTACAACTTGAGCATCTTTATCTGGATTTTCAACAGTATTAGATTCAACATTAAATGTTGCAGAAGGTTGTCCATCTGTTGCATGCTCATTATAATACCCATCTGGAGCAGTTACTTCATAAACAGTATATTCTCCATATGGAAGTTTTTCAGGCATTACTAAATATCCTTTTTCATCTGTTGTATAATAAGATAATTCTTGTACTTCTGGATATTTAATACTTTGAATTACAAGATTTCCCTCTGAATCTCTAACTTGGAATACTGTGTTAGCCATTGGAATTATTTTTCCAGATTCAGCATCTTGTTTTTCTATTCTTACATATCTTTGTGCTACTTCAGTATTTACTAATTTTGAATAAATAAATGTTTCTTCAGAGTTAATATATATTGGTAATGGATCCATAAAGTCTAATTCTGGTTTTACTTTTTCTATTTCAGTACATGTATAATGACCATATGGTATGTCTGTAAAATCAACATATCCATGCTCATCAACAGTTTCTGTATAATATTCATCTGGATTTGAATTTAATGTTAATTTCATTACTGATCCAACTGCTGGTTCTTTAGTAGTATCACCAGTTAAATCACTAATTGAAACAATCATTCTAAATCCACCATAAATTACTTGGTTTTTAGAATTAACGTTTACAATTTTTTGACCATTTACATCTTGAGCATCTGCTGCTCTAGCTGTATATGTTGTTCCATCTATTTTTGTTCCTTCTGGTTGAGATATTTCTTTTACATAGTAATCTCTATCTTCTAATGGTCTAGATGTTGCAATACCATTAGCATCTGTTGTTATTTCTTGTACTAATTGAGTACAATCATAATCAGTATATATTCCATATACAGCACCTGCTACTGTAGCATCTCCTGTATTATGATTTGCATCAATATCTCCAAGTGTTTTTGTTACTTGAACTCTTAAAGCATTAGTATAGAAACTAACATAAGTATCGCTATTAGCATTTTGTCTACCAGATAAATATACTAGTTGTTGACCATTATCTACAGTTGTTGCATATCCTGGTACCCAACGACCATTATTTATAGATTTACGAACTGTTATACATTCTGGATTATCTATTGTTCCAACTTGTTCAGTTGTAAAGAATGTTACTGAATCTCCATTCTTACTATAAGAAATATTTGGGTTTTCATCAATATATAAAGCAACTAAAGCCATTGTTTCAAGTCCATTTGAATCAGTTACTGTATATTCGTATCTACCCATTGCATCATTCCAATTCATTTCAATTGGATGTTGTTTAGCTTCTTCTACTGAAGAATATGTATATGATGGGTTAGCAGAAGCTTGTTCTACTGAATTTCTAATATTATAATATCTTGCTAATGCATTTCCTGTTAAGTTTGCATTAACAACTTCTGTTTCAGCAGGAGTTCCTAATAAACCTGCATTTACTATCCATATATACATTTGTGTAGCGATTGATGAAGCTTGTACATCTGCGCCTACAACTTCCTGATTAGAAGCTTGTTCTGAGCTTAAATAATTTAAACCGAAAGCTAAACCAAGACCAATTTTATTATCTGCATAGCTGCCATTTCCGATTCCTGTATACTCTACTCCCTCTCTGTTAATTGCAGAATTTCCATAATTTAAGCCATAAACTTTAGAGTATATTCCAGTTGTAGTATCTTCTACTGAATATGAATAAACTGGATTCATAGCAGGTCCAAGTGCACTACCACTTGTAGAATAACCGGAATTGAAAAGGTAAACTAAATTTTGATATGTACTATCTGATGGTTCATCGCCATCTTCTATTGCAGCAAGCTGTGATGCAATAATAGTACTTATTGTAATTTGACCATTATTTGGCATTGTAACTGCTTTTGCACTATTAGTTACAGTAGCTACAGCTACCATTAATATAAAAGCAAATACATATTTAAGCTTACTTATTTTCATATATCCTCTCCCTCTCTCCTTTTATTTTTTCAAAAAAATAAAATTTTATTTTATTTTCTGATAATAAAATAATATCATTAAGAAATTTTAATTTCAACAATAAAAAAATAAAAATTTACTTTTTTCTAGATTTTTTTATTAAATATTACAAAAAAATTTCACTATTATTTCACACACTTTTCTACACAACAAAATATCCCTAAATCTAGGGATATTTTGTTTATTTATCTTTTCTTATTTTTTCTAAAATCATTTCTCTATTTTTATATACAACGTAACTTATTCCTATTACACTTGCTATTAAGACCATAGTAAATAATATTAGATTTATATCTGATGTATTAACAATACTTTCATTTATTACATTTATCTCTTCTTCTTCACTATCTACAGTAAATCTATGTGGTGTTGTATCTATTATATATCCATCTGGTGCACTTATTTCTGTATATATATATGTTCCATATGGTATATTTTCAAAGTAGCATTCACCATTTTCATCTGTTGTTGCTGTAACAACAAAATCTGTTTCCTCACTTCTAAGTTCAAATGTACAATTTGGTATTTTATTTCCTCCTAATAAATCTGTTTTATTTAGCTTTACTTTTGATGTTTTTCTTAAATTTTCAACATTTGTAATTGTAAATGTCATATCTTCATTCATGCTAAATTCATGTTTATCTGTATTTAACTCATAAATATCTGGAGCACTTATCTCTACATAATAATACTTTTTACCAACATCAAGTAGATCAATCGGCATATAAAAATCTCCATCATTATTAGTTGTACCCGTAAATATTACCTTATCTGATTCATCTCTAATTTCAAAAGTACAATCTGGTATCTTCTCTGAATTAAATGCATCAATTTTTGTAAATACTTTTATTTCTTTTAACTTATTATTTACTTCTACATAAAAAGGTTTTTCTACATTTTGATCTGTAATATTAAATTCATATAATTTATTATCTATCTCATAGCCATATGGCGCTTCTATCTCCTGATAATAATATTTTCCAAAAGGTAGATCATTAACTTCTATTATTCCATTTTCATCTGTTACATATTCAGCTGGGCCACTTTCTGTATATAATTCTTTAGCTACACCATTATCATCATAATATAATTTAAACTTTACATTACTTAATGCATGAGTTTTTACATCAGAATCATATCCTGTAAATAAATCACCTATTCTTTGTAATAAATTTCTCTCCTCTTTTGTATATTTATATAATTTAAATTTTCCTAAATCTGTAAGATCATTTTGTATAGTATCTGATAAATTTATAGTTATTACTGATGTTATATCATCATTACTTGCAAATTCAAAATCATATTCATTGTCATTTAAAATATAATTTTCATTAGTAGCAATTTCTTTTATATAATATTTTCCAAGTGGCAAATCATAATTTGATGTATTTACTCCCTCAGCAGTTATATAAAGTTTATCTACTAATGTATCTGCATCTATAATTTTTTCTCCATTATAATTAATCATGTCTTCTCTTGTATATATTCCTAATACTACGTCTTTATATGCATCTTGTAATAAATCTAAGAAACTAGAATCTTCCATATTTTTCTTAATCTTTAATTTCATTTTTTGCCTTACGTCTACATAGTCTAAATTTTTATCATAAATTGCTAATTCTTGGCCTTTATAGTCTAACACAAACGGTATTTCTTCAGATTGAATTAAATATCCATTAACTGTTTTACTTTCCCTTATTGTATATGATCCCAAATATAATTCTGGTGATTTTCCTATTCCATCCTTATCTGTTACAAAAGTGATTGTATCTCCTTCATACATTCTAACAGATCCATCTGGTGTTGTTATATTTTCTACTGCTTTTATTGTATATTCTACACCTTGTAATCCCATTTCTTCATATACAGGTCTTATCATATCATCTTCTTTCTTAGAAGATGTAACAACTTCACCTTTTTTATATACTATGATCCTTGCTTTTTGAGGAGTATCTGGAAATTCTACTGTTGTAAGTTCTATATATTCTGGTTCTTCTGGAGTTGTCGCATCAATTGTAAACGGCACTCTAGATGTATTTAAAACATATCCATAAGGTGCTGATACTTCTTCTAATTCATACTCTCCAGGTATTAATCCTTCTGGTAAAGTCAGTGTTCCATCATTTGATGTTATAAATTCGTCAATTTGTGTTTGTGTAGGATAGTTTACTACTTGACTAATATATTGCTTTGTAGCTACATCCCATACTTTAAAAGTTGCGCCAGCAAGCGGTATTGTATTTTCTGTCTCAGAATCTTTTTTTACTATTTTTAATTTTCTTTCATATCTTGGGTCTTCTACAATATAATGTAGAGTTTGACCTTCATATGATACATATACTGCTTGTGGATCCATGATGTCTACAAATTCTAAGCTTTTTGTTTCAGTTATCGTATACCATCCATAAGGTATATCTATAAATTCTGCATATCCAATATCATTTACTACTGATTTATATGAAACTGAAGGATCTGAATTTAATGTCAATGTAAGTTCAACTCCTGTTGCAGGTGGTTTAGTAGTTGATCCTTCTCCTTCATTTGTATTATTTTCTTGATATTTTACTATATATATATTTCCCCTTTCTACAGGTTCTGTAGATGTAATTTCATGATAAGATATTTCCTCTGTTTGATTTTCTCCTAATTGTTCTATAATATGAATTTCTTCGTCTGCTAAATATCCTTCAGGCCTTTTAGTCTCCTTTATATAATATTTTCCTATTAAATAATATCCAGTTTTTGCACTATATGTTCCATCATCTTGTTTACTTATTTTTACAGTTTCAATAGCATCTGTTAATGCCTCATCTCTATATATAGTATATTCTGCTTCTTCAAGTCTTGCATCACCTTGAGTTTCTGTTCCAGTTTCTCTATCTTCTTTATATATTGTTATTTGCATTTTTTTAGCTACATCTTCTTTAGTATATCTATATGGTTCTCTTTCTGATGAATCTTCTTCTATAAAAACATCAAAATTTTCTATTTTTAAAGCATTTACAGGTACTTCAACTTCTTCGATTTCATATGTTCCATAAGGTAAATTTTCAATTATACAATATCCATTATTGTCTGTTACAGTTGAATAGTATACTTTACTTCTATCACTTTTTAAAGTTGCTGAAAACTTTGCACCAGCAAGATTTTGCTGTGGAGTCGAATCTGTTGCTTGTAATTTTTTTATAATTTCTATACTATTTCTTTTAACATTTTCTTTACTAGTAAAAGTCTTATCTACGAGCTCAACATATTGATTATCATATTCAATTGTAAATTCAATTTCTTCATCATTTAAAATATATCCTTCAGAAGCTGAAACTTCTCTATATTTATATTTTCCCAAAGGTAATTGTATAGAATTTGTAGTTCCATCTTCACCAGTAGTACATGTTCCTACCTCATCACCTTTAGAAAATAATTTATTTATTTTATTTGCTGCATATATATCCTCATTTGCATATACTTTGTATACTGCTCCAGATAATTTTGCATCACCTTGAGGTATTTCTCCAGTTTCAGCATCTCTTTTTATAATTTTAACATTTCCATTACTTTCCTTGTTCGTTTTTTCTACATTTACTGTAAGTCCTGCTATTACATTTGCTGTTATATCTACTTTATCATTAAAATAACCATCTGTTGCACTAGTTTCAGTTATAGTATACTTACCAACTGGTAAATCTATAAATCTTGCAATACCATCAGATCCTGTACTTTGTGTAAAAGTTTCAGTTCCATTAGTTATTTTAAATACAGTTCCTGCTATTGTTTTACCATATTCATCTAATTTTTTAACTTCTAAACTTCCTTGCGCTTTTATTGGCTTAACTAATTTAAATGATACAGAACTAGTTTTTTTAGAAGATTCAGCCTTTGAAGATAGTACTTCTTGTGAAGCTTCATCTTTTGGTGCATGATATGCTTTAGTGGTATTATATACAGTTCCTGTACTTGTTACTTTCATGTTTATATTTGTTATATCATATTTTATAACTTCAAGAGGAATCCTAATTTGGAATTCACTATTCCAAGTTATATCATCCGTTTGCATTTTGTCTCCATCCATATCTGTAATATAGGTTCCATCTGGGAATCCACCTAAATTAATATCATAATATTCATTTCCTTCTGATTTACTAACTGATATTGCATTTGATACATACTCACTTCCATCTATTTCAAATTCTATAGAACTTGTTGAGACTTTTGGCTTTTCAACTGTCCCCTTATATTCTTTTGCATCATAATACAACTTTTTAGCAGCTCTAACACACCCAGAATCACCTGCATATATTCCTTCAATATCAATTTGACCAAGCAAAGCCCAAATAACTGCCTGCCTAATTTGATAATTTGCTGCATCATTATCTGTATATCCATGATCAGCTACTAATGCATAGCCTATGCTTGGATCATCATAATCATATTCAGCGTATTCAGCTTTATGTAAGCTAACTCCCATTTCAATACAATATACTTCTTCACCATCTAATGTACAACAAAAAAATGCGGGATATCCAAATTCCTCATCATGTTCTGGTACACCAACATATATTCTATCATACATATAAGCTCCTGAAGTAAGTGCTATAATATTTTTAGGAGCTAATATAAATAAAAAAATCAAAATTAATAAAAAAATCTTTTTCTTGGTTTTCATACATTTTCCTCCATTTTTCTATTTCATTATTATTTTTTCACCAAGATATTTTTTTATACAGTAATTTTTATCCAATTTTAAATTTGACTTTTATAATTCTATTTAATATAATAATTTTAAGGTGATTAAATGAATAATTTTTTTATTCTTTTTTTATATTTTTTTATATATAGTGTATTAGGTTGGATTGTAGAAACGTTATATTGTAGAATAGGAGACGGCAGATGGACAAATAGAGGATTTTTATTTGGTCCATATTGTCCAATCTATGGATTTGGAGCACTAATTGTAATATATACTTTAGGATATTTCATTTATTCTCCAATATATGTATTTGTACTCGGAATGCTAGCTACTTCAATTCTTGAATATATAACAAGTTTTATTTTAGAAAAAATATTTAATGCTAAATGGTGGGATTATTCAAATATGAAATTTAATATTAAAGGTAGAATATGCCTTTTAAATACATTAGAATTTGGAATTTTAGGTTTAGTAATTCTATATGGAATTCATCCTATAATATCTACATTAATCTCAAAAATACCATCAGATTTAATACAATTAATTTCTACAGTATTACTTATTATAATGACCATAGATACATGCTCTACTGTAATTTCTTTATTAAATCTAAAAGAGAAATTATCTTTATTATATGATTTAGCAGAAAAAATAAAAAGTCAAAATCATTTACAACACAAATTATCTGATTTTTATTTATATAAAGAACTTAGTGAATTTAGAAAAAATTTGATTTCTAAAAGAAACATTCAAATAGAAAGATTACTAGATGCATTTCCAAATTTTGAATTCAAAGATTTTAAAAAACAATTAGAGGAATTTAAATTAGATCTTCATAAATTTAAAGAAGATTTAAAAATTCAAAAAAAGTTAAAAAAGAAAAATAAAGATTAAAATAATGCTCATATTATATAATATGAGCATTGCTTATTTTTTTATTCACAAATAAATATACAATGTACTATTCAATAATAAATCTTTTTAATATTTTATTTTCTACTATTCCAAGGCCTATATATTTTCCTTTATTATATACTCTAACAATTTGATCAGAAGACTGAACTTCAAATTTTACTCCATTTAAAAATCTTCCAAGCTCATCATCTGATAAAGTTATTTTTTTATTTTCAATATAATAATCTTCTATTGTTATTACTTTATTAAGCATATCTATGTAATCTAATTTTAAAAAGTCATACAAAGGAATACTATCTTCAATTTTAAAATTACCTGTTCGTATTCTTCTAAGCTCAGTCATTGTAGCTCCACATCCTATTTTTTTACCAATATCATTCACTAAACTTCTTACATATGTACCCTTAGAACACTCTACATCAAAAGCTACCTCTTTTGATTCTAAATCTATTTTTATATTATCTATATTATATATTTCTATATCTCTAGGTTTTATTTCTACATCCTTATTTTCTCTAGCATATTGATAGAGCTTTTTTCCTTCGACTTTTATAGCGCTATATTTAGGAGGCATTTGCTGTTGTTTTCCAATAAATCTTTTTATTCTTTCTTTTATATAAATTTCATCTTTATTAAATACACTAGCAAATACTATTCTTCCAGTAATATCATAAGTATCTGTTTCTACTCCAAGTAGCATTTTTACACTATACTTTTTTATTTCACTAGTTAAATTATCACTTAACTTTGTAGCTTCACCAATACAAATTGGTAATACTCCTGTCGCTAAAGGATCCAGTGTTCCAGTATGTCCTACTTTTTGATCTGGAAAAATTTTTCTTATTGCATCTACTACATCATGTGATGTAATTCCTTGTGGCTTATCTATATTTAATATACCATTTTTTGTTTGAGGTACAATCATTATAACATCTCTCCTATTGCTTTTATTAGTTTCTCTTTTCCAACATCTATATTATCTTGCATTGTATAACCTGCTGCTCTAGGATGTCCACCTCCACCAAACGATATAGCTATTTTAGAAATGTCTACATTTCCATTAGAACGCATACTTACTTTAATACTTCCATCACTTTTTCCTCTAACATATACCGCCACTTCTGTACCTTCAACTGATCTTAAATAATTAGTCATACCCTCTGCATCTTCATCATGAATTCCAAGCCCATTAATAGTAAGATAATCTACATATGTATATCTTACCTTTCCATCATAAAAAACTTCCATATTATCTATAGATTTAGCTAATAATTTTAATTTTGACTCTTTAATTGTATCATTTAACCTTTTACAGACTTCAACTGTTTTTGCACCATAATCTACAAGCTGTGCAGTAACTCTAAGTGTATCTGAGCTTGTATTAGAATAATTAAAACTTCCTGTATCAGTCATTATTCCAGTATATAGCAAAGTAGCTATATTAGAATCAAACTCAACACCTAGTTCTTTAATAAATAGATATGCAATTTCACTTGCTGAAGATTTATTATCATTTATATATCTAAAATCCCCATACGGTCTTGCGATTTGATGGTGATCAAGCATAATTACTTTTTTTGCTCTTTCATATTCGTCATCACTAATAACAAGCCTTGTATGATCACTAGAGTCTAAAGCAATAAGTAAATCATAACTATCTTCCTTAATACTATCTACTCTATCTTCTACTCCAGGTAAAAATTCAAATACTTCCGAATAAGAAGGCATAACTACATGCACATCTTTTCCTAATTGCTTTAATGCAAAATATACAGCAAAAGTAGATCCTATAGCATCTCCATCTGGATTTATATGTGCTGATATATATATTAAATTTGCTTCCTTTACCATCTTAATTGCTTCGTTAAACAATACAATCCCTCCATTTCTTTATTTATTATCTTTTTCCATGACTTCTTTTATAACTTTATCCATATGAGCTCCATATTCCATTGAATCATCAAGTTCAAATGTAATATCAGGCATATTTTTCATTCTAACTCTCTTTCCAAGTTCCATTTTTATAAAACCAGTAGCTTTTTTCAAAGCTTCTAATACTTTATTTTTATTACACTTACCAAAAATACTAACATATACTTTAGCATATTTTTGATCTGGTGTTATTTTTACATCAGTTACAGATATAAGACCTGTAACTGATGGTTCTTTAACATCATTTCTAATTATATCACTAAGTGCTATTTTTACGTCCTGCTGTAGTCTTTCATGTCTTTGCATAATACTCCTCCTACTTTTCTTCTTCCATAACAAAGCATTCGAATATATCGCCTTCTTTAATATCACTATAATTTTCAAGTTTTATTCCACACTCATATCCTTCTGCAACTTCTTTTACATCGTCTTTTTCTCTTTTTAAAGAATCAATTTTAATCTCAAGTAACACTATAGAATCTCTAACAAGTCTAACCATTGCTCCCCTTACTATTTTTCCAGATTTTACATAGCATCCTGCAACAGTTCCAACACCTGTAATTTTAAAGATTTTTCTAACTTCTGCTCTACCATATAATACTTCTTTATATTTTTTAGGCATCAGACCTTTTAGTGCTGTTTCCACATCATTTATTGCATCATATATAACGCTATAAAGTCTCATATCTACTTTTTCTTTTTTAGCTTGTGCTTCAGCAGCACTTTCCGGTCTTACATTAAATCCAATTATTATAGCATTTGATACAGAAGCAAGTGTAACATCTGACTCTTTAATTCCACCTGTAGAAGCGTGTATTATTCTTACTCTAACTTCATCATTTGATAGTTTTAAAAGTGAATCTTTTAAAGCTTCAACTGATCCTTGAACATCTGCTTTTATAATGATATTTAGCTCTTTAATCTTTCCTTCTTTAATTTGACCGAAAAGATCATCTAATGTAATTTTACTTCCTTGCTTTATAAGCTCCATTCTATGTTTTGCTATTCTTTTTTCAATTAATTGTTTAGCAACTTTTTCATTTTCTACCTCATAGAAAACTTCACCTGTTTCAGGTACATGAGATAATCCAAGTATTTCAACTGGTGTAGATGGTCCTGCGCTTTTTACTGATCTTCCTTTATCGTCTTTCATAGCACGAATTTTAGATACCATATCTCCTACAACAATTGTATCTCCCACATTCAATTGGCCCCTTTGAACAAGCATAGAAACAACTGTTCCTCTTTTTTGATCTAATCTCGCTTCAATTACAGTACCTTTAGCTTGCTTATTTGGATTAGCTTTTAAATCTTTCATATCTGCTATTAATAGTAACATTTCAAGTAACGTATCGATACCTTCACCAGTTCTTGCAGAAATAGGTACACATATTGTATCTCCACCCCATTCTTCTGGAACTAATCCAACTTCTAATAACTCTTGTTTTACTCTTTCAACATTTGCTCCTGGCTTATCTATTTTATTTATAGCAACAAGAATTGATACTCCTGCAGCCTTAGCGTGATCTATAGCTTCTATTGTTTGAGGTTTAATTCCATCATCTGCGGCCACAATAATTATAGCTATATCTGTAATTTGTGCTCCTCTTGCTCTCATTGCTGTAAATGCTTCATGTCCTGGCGTATCTAAGAAACACACTTCTCTATCTTTTACCTTTACTTTATAAGCACCTATATGTTGTGTTATACCACCTGCTTCTCCCTCAACAACATTTGTCTTTCTAAGTCTATCTAAAAGTGAAGTTTTACCATGATCTACGTGTCCCATAACAACAACTATTGGAGGTCTTGGTACTAAATCTTCTTCTTTATCTTCACTATCATCAAAAAGAATATCCTCTTCTGTAACGACAACTTCTTTTTCTGCTGTTATACCAAACTCTGATGCTATTAAATATGCTGTATCAAAATCTATATCTTGATTTACAGTTGCCATTATTCCCATTGAAAATAATTTTTTGATTACTTCAGATACTTGTTTTTTTATAGCTTCTGCAAATTCCTTTACAGTCATAGTTTCAGGTAACTTAACTTCAGTCATTGGTATTATCTTGGTTTGCTTCATTTCTGTTTTTTGAGTCTTATTTTTCTTTTTACCATATGATTTTCTAGATAAATCACTTTCTCTTTCATATAAATCCATAAGTCCTTCTGAGCTTATTTCCATTCCTCTCAATCTTGAGGTAGCTACTCTAGAATGCTCTTCTCTTAACTTATTTTTATCTATTTTTTCTTTTCTATTCTCAAGATTAGCTGTATTTTTCTCTATATACTTCTTTTTGTCTTTATCAATATTAGCAGAACTATACTCTCTTGTTTCTTTTTGTTCTATTGGAGCTTTTTCAGCTTGTTTTATAAATTTATTAACCTGATATGAAGTATTATCTCCAGTTCTTTTTTGATCTTTTCTAAAATTATTTCTTTGAGGTCTATCACCATTTTGTTGATCACGCTTATTAAAATTATTTCTTTTTCCATAATCTTTATTGTTAGAATTCTTATTATAATTTGGGTTAGATGTTTGGGAATTATAATTACTCTTTTTATAATTTTCCTTATTATTTTTTGCATTCTTATTATTAAATTCTTCTTTTACGTTGTTAGCTGTATTAATACTTGAATTATTACTGATTACATTCTTAATATTATTCTTATTTTCAGTAACATTATTTTCTGCTTTATTTGTATCAACTTTATTATTAACGATAACTTTTTCTTCCATATTTTTTACACTTTCTTTTTCTACTTTTGCTTCTTCTTTTTTATCTTCGACTTTTTTCTCAACTGGCTTTCCATTTCTTGTTATAACAATATTTTTAATTCGATTTCCTGCAAATCTACTTTTTCTATCATAATAATTGCTTCTAGGCTGTGTATCGTTTTTATTATCACGATTATTTCTATTATTAGCATTTCCTGTTTCTTTATGAATCTTCTTAATATCTCCTGCTATATTTGTTGTTATTTCATTAATTTCTTTTCCTTCTTCATTAGTATTAATTACTCTGACATTTCTTCTAATAATATGTATTTGCTCTGCCTTTTTCTCTTCTTTATTATTTTTCTTTTTATTTCCCCTTATTTTTTCTATATCTTTTTCGTCAAGTGTTGATAAATGTGATTTAACATCTATTCCCATACTTTTAATTTTTTCTAGCATTTCTGTATTTGATAATCCTAATTCTTTCGCTAATTCATAAACTTTTAATTTTCCCAAATTTCTTCCCCCAATTCTTCTAATAATTTTAACAAACTATCTTCATCTATATTTATTTTTAATTTTAATTTTTTCTTTTTTATAGCTTTCTTTATATTTTCAATACATTTTTTATCTTTGCAAATATAAATTCCTCTACTATTTATCTTTTGTTCTCTATCTATTATTGGTTTTCCATCCTCATTTATAACTATTCTAGTTAATTCAGACTTATTCTTTCTACTCTTACATGCTATACAGCATCTAATAGGATTCATTTATACCATCACCATTTTCTATTCAACGACATTCTCTTTTATTTGTGTTTCAGTTTTAATATCTATTTTCCATCCAGTTAATATAGCTGCAAGTCTAACGTTCTGTCCACCTGCTCCTATTGCAAAAACTAACGCATCATCTGGAACAACTACTGTTGCTATTTTTTCCTCATCATTAATATCTATTGCAAGTATTGGTGCTGGTGATATAGCATTTATAATATAACTTGGTATATCATCACTATATGGTATAACATCAATTTTTTCACCATTTAGTTCATCTATTATAGGTTGAATTCTCATTCCCTTTTTACCTACTAAACTTCCAACTGGATCTACATTTTCATCATTTGACCATACTGATATTTTAGTTCTACTTCCAGCTTCTCTAGCTATATCTTTAATTTCAACTATTCCATCCATTATTTCTGGTACTTCATTTTCAAATAGTTTTCTTACAAAATTTGGACTTTTTCTTGATAAAGTTATTTTTGGTAAAGAATTTCCTGATTCATTTACAACATTCAATACTAATGCCTTTATCTTTTGATGAGGTTGTAATTTTTCAGTTTTTATTTGCTCGTTTGCTGGTATTAACGCTTCCACTCTACCTAAATCAACAATTACACCAAATTTTTCGGTTTTTTGAACAGTACCAGTTATTATTTGTCCAACTTTATCTGCATATTGTGTATAAACTAAATCTTTTTCTGCTTCTACAATTTTTTGTACTAATATTTGCTTACCTGTTGATGCAGCAATTCTTCCAAAATTTTTAGGAGTAACTTCTACTTTTATTTTGTCTCCTACTTTTGCTTTCTTTGTAATTTTTTTAGCGTCATCTAATGATATCTTTATACCAACTTCTTCTGGTAAAATTTCTTCACAAACCTCTTTTACTGCATAAACCTTTATAGCTTGCTCAGTTATATCTACGTCAACTTCTTCTGGCACTATAACATTTACTTTAGTTTCATTTTCACTATTTTCACCATTATTATTGTGAGTATTTTCAAAATCCTTTTTATAAGCCGCTTTTAATGCTGTTTTTAAAGAATCAATTAAATATTCTTTTGTTATACCTTTTTCTTGATAGATCTGATCAATTGCATTAAACAATTCTTTTGAACTAATTTTTTCACTCTTCATTTCTTTTCCCCCATTAATTATTCTTATTAAATTTATTTAATTTATTTAAATTTACATTATCTGTATTGCCTTTTAAAGCAGTATCAAAATCATATGTAGTATATGCAGAAGATATTTCTTTTAATAATAATTCTAGTTTATTTTTATTTTCTAATTCTAAAACTATTTTTTCTTGCTCTTCATCTACATCATTTATTATGCCATCAAATTCTTTTTTTCCTTCAATTTTTGTAAATAATTTAACATGTATATTTTGCCCTGTATATTTTTTATATAATTTTATATTTTTCAGTTGCCTTTCAAGACCTGGCGAAGAAACTTCTAAGACATATTCTTGATTAATATTTTTATCCACAACATCTTCTATCGATCTACTTACTTTTTCACAGTCTTCAACCCACATTGCTTCTCCATGCTTGTCAATTACAATTCTTAAAACATTATTTGTACCTTCCTTTACAAATTCCACATATTCAATTTCAAATCCTAAATCTTTTACAATTGGATTTATAAGTTCTTCCACTTTATTTTCAATTTTCATTAAATACCTCGCTTCTAAACATAAGTGAGAGGATCTCTAGCACCCTCTCACCTTAGTTCACAGTAATATTATTATACTATATTTATTTATAAAATGCAACATTTTATTTGATTTTTTTATCGTAAACTTATATTTTATTGTTTACTCATTATTGTATTTATTTTATTAATATTTTCTTTTTCAAATTCTTCTAATCTATCTATTAATTTTATTATTGTTTTACTTTTTATATTATATTCTTTTTTTATCCTTTCTATATCCATTAAATTAACTTTACTACTTTCCTTCAATAATAAATAATAATCACTATTTTTATCTATTCTATTTGTATTAGCATTTATACTACTTGCAACTCCTAACAAAACATTTAGCTCTTTATCATATTTTCTAAGTCTATTTTGTAGCATTCTTTTTAATGAAATAATAAATCTTCTATATCCATTTATTTCATAATGCATAATATTATATATTTCATCTTTTACTTCTTTCTTTTTCATTATTTTATATAACAATGTTTGTTGCATTTTTAAATTATTAAGTAAATATTTTAAAAGATCAATTTCATCATTCATACTATCACCATATTAGTATTATTTGTAAAGCAAAAATAAAGATACTTAAAATTTTAAGTATCTTTATTTTTTTATTATTTAACAATTTCTGTTTTTAACCAATAATATGTCCCATCATCATTTTTCATAAATGTATGTTTATATTCTGTTGCTTCGTCATAATATTTAGATATTAATTTTTTATTATAGTCATAATCTGAATACATATCTTGAGTAACTTCTATGCTATCTAATTCCGAATCAGATATACTTCCTAATGGAGCAATATACCAAGTACTAGTTCCATAATATGGATAAACAGTATACATACCATATTCGTTACGTGCAGTTACAAGCTTTTCTGTAACAATATATCTATCTCTATACTCATCTACCTTAGTTACAGCTGTATATGCTCTAAAATTTCCGCCTCCTCCAAAACCGGTATATTCATAATACACACCATCATTTTCATCATATTTTAATACTTTAGAATTTTCGCTAGCTTGCACTAGAGCATATGTCGGTGTATATTCTACATCTCCAAATATCTTTTTAATTGCCTCATCCATATAAATTTTTTCTAGTTTTCCATCTCTTGACTGATCATCTATTTGTTCAAACTTTTCAACATTATCTCTTGCTATAGTAAAATATGCGATAGTTTGAATATATTCATTAGATATATCTTCTACAGTTAAAGTTCCTTTTTTTATATAATGAAACAAATCCGTAGTTTGACCATTTAATACACTATACATATCTTTTACTATTGGATTATCTAAAGAAACACTTGTTGGAGTTTCTTCTGAAACATCTCCTTGTTGCTTTTCATCTTGTAAAGATTCGTTATTTTCTATAACAGTATTTTCATCTACACTTTCTTTTTGTGGTAGATTAATAACAACTAAAGCAACTATAAGACCAATAATTACTAATACAAGTATTACTATTGTTATAACACTACTTCTTCTCATATATTTTTCCTCCTATTTCTTACATTATAATTCATTACTTTTTAAATTATCAATAGCAAAAACATTTTAATACTTTATTAAGATATAAAAAAACACCTAAAAATCAACTTTTTAAGTGTTTTATTACTTTTCTATTTCTTTTTTACTGAAAAACCAAATTTACCTAAACTTTCTCCAAGTGAATAATATTTTCCGTGTGAATAAGCCATAAGATCGCATTTTTCCATATCAAATTTTCCTGTTTCATCTATGTATTTATCATCTACATTTACAGCAACAACTTTTGCTATAAACATATCATGTGAACCTAATTCTTTTATCTCTTCTACTTTACACTCTATAGTAACAGGACTCTTTTTTATCATTGGGACATCTATTGCACTTGCTTTTTCTGTTTCAAGATTTAATTTTTCAAATTTATTTTCATTTCTGCCAGATTTCACACCACAATAATCTGTTGCATAAGCAAGTTCTTTAGTAGTTAAATTAATACAAAATACTTTACTTCTTTTAATAATATCATAAGAATATCTTTCTTTTCTTACAGAAATGTATGTCATTGCAGGATCACTACAAATTGTACCAGTCCATGCTACTGTAAATACATTTTCTTTATCCCCATCTTTACAAGTTATTAATACCGCTGGCACAGGATATACAACTGTACCAGGTTTCCACGTTTGTCTTGACATTATATTCCCCCTATTCTATATTTTTCTACAGTAAAATCTCTAAAAATGCCTAAATTTGGTGTCCAAAATGTAAATATAATAAAAAATAAAATAAATATAATATTTAAATACTTATATATATCTTCAATTTTTGCAGAAACATTAACACATTTTTTTATGTAGGATTCTACTATTTGTGATATAACTGCTGATATATATAATATTATTAAATCTAAAAATAAATTTTCTATTCCAAGTATTGCCTTATAACTATAAAAGAATATGGATATTATTAGTAATACTGATATATTTTTAAAAAATAATGATACCCATAAATTTTTATCTCTTTTTTCTTTTATTACCATTTTTACAAAAGCTACAAAGTAAATTGCCATCACAGCTATTTTTATATGTTCCCATATACTCTCATTGGTTGCACTAAATAAAGCTACTAATATATTTCTTCCACTAAATTCATATGCAAAATGAAAAATTGTACCTATTATACATATAAGTATTATATCTATTATATTCTCTTTGCTAAAATGTTTTAAATCATTACATTCTTCCATAGTATATTAATATGCATATAAACTAATTTTATGTATTAATGTGTTTTTAATCTTCTTAATTTTCTTCCTCCAACTCTTATAATTGGTAATACTTTATTATATAAGAAAAACATAAAAGGCTTATATACTTTATTTATTTCTCCTATATATTCTTCAAGACCTTCCTCTTTACAAAATCCCACTTTAAATTTATATAATCCATTATCTGGGCTTAAGTTTAAAACTCCACCAAAATTATATGTGCTACAACCAGTTTCAATTCCCCATCTGATCATTTCCATTTGCATAGCATAATTTGGCATTAAATTTCTCTTTTCATTTGAACTTGCGCCATATACATAAAATAATTCTCCACCTACATTTGTTGCAATAGCTGCAGAAAGCTTATCTCCATCATGTTCTGCAATATATATTCTAAGTTTTGATTCATCATATGCATCAAGCATCCTTTCAAAATAGTCATAATCTCTACATCCTATCTTATCTCTTATAGTCGTTACTTTATATATATCATAAAAAGTTTTTAAATCTCCTAGTGAACGTGAATATCTTACAGTTACACCCTTTCTTTTAGAAAGTCTTATATTATATCTGGTTTTTTCAGCAAATCCCTTCATTAGCTCTTCTTCAGTTTTATTTTCAATGTTTAAAACCATATTATGACTTGGCTGAATCAAATTATCTCCACTAGGTTTATACCCAGATGTTTTGTATCCTGCATTTATATATATATCATCTAATTTTTTATCATATAAAACCTGTGGATCAAATTTTAAAGCAAACGCATTATATTTTTTAGCTAATGGATCTGCTTCTTTAATTAATTTATTAACTAAATCTATATCATATATATCACATACAGGACCTCTTGGTGCATACATAAGCGATACATTAGTATGTGGTAACTTTTGGATTAAAATCATCATTGTAGCTATTATATTTCCATTTTCTTTTAAATATATAGCTTCATGCTTCCAGTTATTTTTTACCTTTCCCCAATTTAAATCTTGCATAAAACTAGAACCTTTATGGTTCAAAACAAAATTTTGGTATTCTTCTACTTCTTTTTTATTATTAAAGTCTAATATTGGCATTTTTTTCTAACACTTCCTTTTAATAAATAATTACTTTTTGTCTAATATATTATATACCATTATACATTATTTTTCAATTAAAATTTATTTTTAACATATTTATAACTTTTACATATATTATTACTTTGTTTATTGAAAATTATTTTTTTATAATATATAATTTATATATATGAGGAGGATTTTATGGAAAAAGTAAAAGAAATTTTTTCGACTTTTTTTGATATAAATGCATTTTCAATAAAAAACTTAATTATAGCTATAATAATTCTTGCCTTTTTTTTCATATTTAAAGGCCTATTTTCAAGAATAATCATAAAAATATTTAGTAAGTCAAAAGATAAAGAAAGCATAAAGAAAAATTCATTTTTTAAGCCACTAAAACTATTTTTTTGTAGCTTAGGATTGTATCTAGCTTTAACTTCTCTTAACCCTACTATATTTTTTAAATCAATTATTATTAAAGCTTTTAAGTTAATAGTTATAATTTTAACTACTTATGCTATTGGAAAACTTGTATCTCCTAATTCTAAATTCGAAAAAGCGCTAAGAAAAAAAATGAATAAAGCAAATGACGGTATGATAAAAACAATTTGCAAAACATTAAAAATTGTAATTTATATAGTTGGTGCGCTTATTGCAATAAGCGAATTAGGATTTAATGTAAGTACTTTACTTGCTGGTATAGGTATTGGAGGTGTTGCTATAGCTCTTGCTGCTCAAGATACTGCTTCAAATGTAATTGCAGCACTTATGATAATTTTAGATAAACCATTTGAAATTGGAGACTGGATCTGCGTTGGAACAATAGAAGGTAGTGTGGAAGAAGTAACTTTCAGAAGTACTCGTATTAGAGAAGCTCAAAATACAATAGTTTCTATTCCAAATTCGACAATTATAAATAATAATATTACTAACTGGAGTAGACTACAAAAAAGAAAAATATCTATGAACTTAGTTCTAGACTTTAATACATCTTTAAAAACTGTTGCAGATGTTCAAAATGACCTACTAATTTTAATTGAGCAAGAAGAAAATATTATAAAAGATGGATACTATGTTAAATTTGATCAAATTGCAGCTAACGGATTTAATTTAAAAATTTTCTTCTATACCTCTATAATTAATTATACAGATTATCTAACTTTCTTAGATAACATTAATTTTAAAATTATGAATATACTTCAAAAACATAAATGCAATTTAGCTTATGATACAAAGACATTATATATAAAAAAATAAGAAAATGAAATGATTAAATAAATTGATTATTATTTGTTAAATTTTAAATCTAACATTTAAACTCAATCTAAGAAATCATTTCATTTTTTACTTTTCAATTAAATCATATGTTAATGTATCAGAATTAAATTTATAAAGTGTCTTTGTATCTTTAGTCATAGCATACATTCCAACATTTCTTAAAAGATTATCTTTCATAACATATATACAAAATACAAAGCAATTATTTTGGTCTATTATTGTTGTTCCCTTATTAAATATTACTCTAGCTTCATCTAGATTTACATCTAATCCTAATTTATCTAACGAAACTTTTTTAAAAGCTTGTACAATGTTATCTTTAATTTTACTTAGATCTTCACCATCTAACTCATTTCCTTTTTCATCTACATATTGTTCTACATAGTCTGTGTCTTTTTGTGGTATAGAATTTGGATTATACGTATTTTCTGAAGTATTATCGTTGCTTTGCAATTGAGCACTACTTCCATTAGAATTTAATTCTTCATTGCTTATAACATTACCATTAGTATCAATACTCGTATTCGATTCATTCTTGTCTAGTAATTTAAAAACTATAATAGCAACAATAGCTATTATTAATATAATTAATGCAATAATTATTATAATTTTCTTTTTATTTTTCATCTAGATATCGAGTAGACAACTCTCGAATGCACCTCTCTTTCAATTTAAATATTATATGTCCATTCTAATTTTTATTAAATTTACTTCTAAATGCATTATACCAAAATAAATACAAAAAATCTACTCTTTTTTATATAATTCTATTTTACCTTCTTTATTACTTTTTAATATATCTAGCCAAATAGAATTTTCAACATTTCTTTTCTTCTTTGGATGTACCAAAAATCTTAAATATAATTCTATATGACTATCAACTATTTCTATATATATAATTGGATCCAGATTATTAAAATATATTCTGTAGTCTGTACTTGCATCATTTACTTCGCTCTCCATTTTATTTGGAATATTTCTTATAACGCTATTTCTTTTTATTATTTTATATAGTTCTTTTTTTACTTTATATACATCTGAATCAAGTGGTATATTAATTTTTATCTCATCCCATATATATTTAAATGCTTTAACATAATTTTTTACTGGATATGAGAATACAATAGAATTAGGTACATGTACTATTCTTCCTGTACTTTGTTCACCATTTACACGATCTCCTATCTCTAGTAAATCAAAGCCTGTCTTATTTATATTAACAACGTCACCTTTTAAACCATTTACTTCAATTCTATCTTCAAGTGAAAATATTTTGCTTGTTCTAATATATATACCAGAAAAGAAATTAAATATAAAATCTTTTAAAGATAAGGTTATAGCTGTAGATATAAAAGTTATAAAAGTTATAAAATTTTTTAAATAATCAATCCAAACTAAAGCTAGTAATATGCATATAGTAACTGTAGCTATTGTACTTCCCTTTTTATTATACATGTATTTTTCTTTTGCATTTAATTTTCTTCTCAATGATATTTTAAATAATACATGTCTTATTAAAGTAACTACAGCAACAATTATTATAGAAATTATAACTAAATATATATTTTCACTTTTTATAGTAGTTATATTTTCTAAAATTTCACAAAATTTTTTTATCATAACGCTATCTCCTTTCTTAAAACTATTATATTTGTCAATGAATTATATTATAACATTAAACATTTTATTTATCTAGTATTTTCACAATATTTTCACTTTATTTGTTTACATAATAAATGGCAGGTAAAATTCACCTGCCATTTATAAAAGTATTATTCTAAAATATAAAAATCACTATAATATTTTGCAATTTCTAATTTTATGTTTTTAAGTTGCAATTTATTACAACGTATTGACACATGTATATCTTCAGTGTCTACACAATATTTCCATAATGCTTCTTTTACTACTTTATATTTTATATCTAAGCTAGTAATATTATATTTTTTTCGTATTATCTCTAATATATTTATTATGTCTGATGTCCTTATAGATTTGACACAGTTTTCATTATCTGTCTCTTTTATCTTTTTTCGTATTACTAAAACATGTTTTAATTTCAAATGTATTATTAATCCGTACTTAAAATATATAAATAAATTAAAAGAAAAAAATCCCAAAATAAAGCAAAAGAAATATATAATAATATTCCAAAATAATTCCATAAAACAAATCCTCCTTCTTTAATATTAATCAAGAAGTATATAATAATTTTTCTATTTGATTATAGCACAAGTATTGTATTTTAGCAATAAAAAAAGAGCTAAGTTTACTTAACTCTTTAAAGTGGCTCCTCAAGTAGGGCTCGAACCTACGACCCTTCGGTTAACAGCCGAATGCTCTACCACTGAGCTATTGAGGAATATATAATCATTATATGTATATATTACCACTAGTATTAAAAAATGTAAATACTTTTTTAAAAAAAAATAAATATTATATAAAAAATATAATTATTTTTTATAAAAAATAAATCCAAAAAAACTCAAAGCTATATATATTTCAGCTTTAACTTATAGTCTATTATATCATAAATAAAATTAGTAGGGAAGTATAACATTGATGCAAGCTACACTTGAGCAAGGATAATTATATCATAAATAAAATTAGTAGGGAAGTATAACTTGCAAACTCATACTAACAACACTTTATTGATGTAAAAATATTCTTATTTTTTAATATAGTTTCAATTCTAAAATATAAAAAAGAGCTAAGTTTACACTTAACTCTTTAAAAGTGGCTCCTCAAGTAGGGCT
>CALXJI010000006.1 GCA_944388585.1 uncultured Clostridia bacterium | reverse complement strand
GTGTGCATCTCCTTGTGTTACATTTCCTGTTTCACTATCTTCTTTATATATTACTATTTGCATTTTCTTTGCTACATTTGTTATATCTCCATATCTATATGGCGCATTTTCTCCATCATCTACCTCAATAAATTGTTCAAATATAGTTGCTCTATCTTGTGAATTACCTATATAAAATTCTCCATTATATGCTGTATCTGGTATTGTTGACTCTCTTACTGTATATGTTCCATATGGTAAATCTTCTATTATACAATATCCACTATCATCTGTTACTGTTGAATAATATACTTTACTATTATCACTATTTAGTGTTGCACTAAATACTGCTCCTGCTAAGCTTTGTTTTTCTGTTGAATCTGTTTCTTCTAAATTCTTTACTATTTCTATGTCGTTTCTTATTACATAATCTTTTGATGTTATTGTATGTGTTATATACTCTGTTGTTTGTCCTGCTGGATCTTGTACTACTGGATATACTTTTTCATCTATTAAATATCCTTCTGGTGCTTTTGTTTCTTTTACATAGTATGTTCCTACTAAATACCAGCCACTTGTTGCACTATATTTTCCATCTGCTCCTTTTTGTATTGTTACTGTCTCTACTGCATCTGTACAAGTTTCATCTCTATAAATTGTATACTCTGCACCTTCTAGATGTGCATCTCCTTGTGTTACATCTCCTGTTTCTGCATCCTCTTTATATATTACTATTTGCATTTTCTTTGCTACATTTGTTATATCTCCATATCTATATGGCGCATTTTCTCCATCATCTACCTCAATAAATTGTTCAAATATAGTTGCTCTATCTTGTGAATTACCTATATAAAATTCTCCATTATATGCTGTATCTGGTATTGTTGACTCTCTTACTGTATATGTTCCATATGGTAAATCTTCTATTATACAATATCCACTATCATCTGTTACTGTTGAATAATATACTTTACTATTATCACTATTTAGTGTTGCACTAAATACTGCTCCTGCTAAGCTTTGTTTTTCTGTTGAATCTGTTTCTTCTAAATTCTTTACTATTTCTATGTCGTTTCTTATTACATATTCTTTTGATGTTATTGTATGTGTTGTATACTCTATTGTTTGTCCTGCTGGATCTTGTACTACTGGATATACTTTTTCATCTATTAAATATCCCTCTGGTGCTTTTGTTTCTTTTACATAATATGTTCCTACCAAATACCATCCACTTGTTGCACTATATGTTCCATCTTCATTTTTTGCTATTGTTATTGTTTCTACTACATCTGTGCAATCTTCATCTCTGTATATTGTATATTCTGCTCCTTCTAAATGTGCATCTCCCTGTGTTACATTTCCTGTTTCTGCATCCTCTTTATATATTACTATTTGCATTTTCTTTGCTACATCTGTTATATCTTCATATCTATATGGTTCATTGGTACTATCATCTACCTCAATAAACTGTTCAAATGTAGTTTGCCTTTGCCCTGAATTACCTATATAAAATTCTCCATTATATGCTGTATTTGGTATTGTTGACTCTCTTACTGTATATGTTCCATATGGTAAATCTTCTATTATACAATATCCACTATCATCTGTTACTGTTGAATAATATACTTTGCTAGTATCACTATTTAGTGTTGCACTAAATACTGCTCCTGCTAAGCTTTGCTTTTCTGTTGAATCTGTCTCTTCTAGATTCTTTACTATTTCTATGTCATTTCTTATTACATAGTCTTTTGATGTTATTGTATGTGTTGTATACTCTGTTGTTTGTCCTGCTGGATCTTGTACTACTGGATATACTTTTTCATCTATTAAATATCCCTCTGGTGCTTTTGTTTCTTTTACATAGTATGTTCCTACCAAATACCATCCACTTGTTGCACTATATTTTCCATCTGCTCCTTTTTGTATTGTTACTGTCTCTACTGCATCTGTACATGTCTCATCTCTGTATATTGTATATTCTGCTCCTTCTAAATGTGCATCTCCTTGTGTTACATTTCCTGTTTCTGCATCCTCTTTATATATTACTATTTGCATTTTCTTTGCTACATCTTCAATAGAGTATTCATAAGAATTTTCTTGTGCAATTTCTACATTAAATGAACTAGTCACATTTGATGATCCATTTAAATAAAACTGACCATTATATGCTATATTTGGAACAGTACTTTCTGTTATTTTATATGTTCCATATGGCAATCCATCTATAACACACTGTCCATTTGCATCAGTTTTTGTAGAATAATATACTCTATCTGGATTTGCGAGTTCAACACCTTCTGCAAATTCTACCACTTCTGCTTTAAATATAGCTCCTGCTAAATTTTGCTTTTGCGTTGAATCTGTTTCTTCTATAGTCTTATTTATTTGAATACTAGATCTTATAATATCATAAGTATACGTAACATTTATTTCATTTTCTGTCATATTTCCTTTAGTATTTCCTGTATCTCGAATTAATTTATATCCATTAATATTTTTTGACTGCGTAGTATATGAATCTAATATATTGCCATTGATTACTTCATCATTTGCTATTTTTACTCCCTGCATATTAACATAATGAACATTAACTTTAGATTTTAATGTAGTTGTAACTGTATTAGATTTCAAATCATATTGATTGTTAATTTTTACAGAAGATGAATTATTTATTTTAGATGAATCCACTGAATGATTAACAGTTGTACTTATAACAAATTTATAATTTTTTCCATTATAGTTCATATTATTTTGTAAATATGATGTATTAAAAGTATAAGTTAATCTTTTTGATGTACTATCATATGATGTTGTACCTGCTGAATTAGTTACATCGTTTCCATTTTCATTGTATACTCTTAAAGAATTATATGTTAAATTTTTATCTATTACATCTGTAAAAACTAAACCAGAATAATGAAAAGAATCATCAAAACGCGTAGAAATTTGTTGTTCTACTGTATAAGTTAATGTATTACCAAGTTGAGCTTCAGTTTTTGATACTGTTTTTACTGGATTACTTGGTACAACTGCAGTAAGCGGTGTATATTGTAAATGATAACCTATATTTTTCTTTCCATTTAATCCATATAACTTTATATTTAAATGATCTTTATTATTATATCTAAAAGATACACAATTTGTAGAACCAGCTTCTGTACTTCCACTTTTTGTTCCATAATATACATCAGTATATTTTCTACTACCATTAACAGATGTAATAGTATCAGCATGAGTTACATTAGTTGTAACATATAAGTATGCCTCAGATATTTGAGAACTTCCTGCACCTTCTCCATCATCTTCTGAAAATATAGATAAATATGCTGTATCTATATTAATAGGTGTTGTTTGTCCATGATAATAAAAATATATATCTATATTAACATGCTCTATATTTTGATACCACCATTCATTACTAGAAAGCATTGTACTTCCAAAAGCAGACCAATATAAATATGAATTAGCATCACTAGTTACAATATCTGAATATATTAATTTCATATCAATTGCTTTTCCGTTTAAAGTTCCACAATTGTTAAATTTAACCGTAACTGTACTATTTAATGACTGACCAGCTCCAGTATTATTATAATATATACCTCGATTAGGTGATCCTGAACTACAAGTTCCATCTCTTAATTCATAACCTTGATTACCTGTAACACTTACTTCAGGAAGTGTAGTATAATTTAATACTAACGTATCAAATGTACTAGGTGTAAACAAAGTTTGCGAATTTATTGTTGTATATGCATATATATTATTAATATTTCCTCCAATTATACAAATCAAAGTCAATAATATAAAGCAAAAAATAAATTTTAACTTTTTCATATACTTCCCTCTTTCTTAAATATACCATATATAAATAATATACTAAAAATCGAGTTTTTTCAATTATATAAATTGCCAAGATTTTTTTGTAACATTTTATAAATATTTTTGTAATATAATTAAAAATTAATGTACAAATTAGCAATATAAAAGAAGATGAATTTATTTTTAAATTCATCTTCTAGCAATTTAAGTTCTGACAATGACTTACCTTATCATTAACTCCAAATTTTTATATATTTACTTTTTTTCTTTTTATAACAAATACAATACCTACTATACTTAATGCTGCTATACCTACTATTGCTACTACTGCTATATCTCCTGTATTTGTTACTTCAAATATCAATGTATCTCCACTATTTTCATATACTGTAAATTCTAGTCCTGTTATATCTTCATCTAATTCATATCCTTCTGGCGCTTTAATTTCTATAAATCTATATGTTCCATATGGTACATTTTCTATTATATATTCTCCTTCTTCATTTGTTAGTCCTTTTTCTACTAAATATACTTTTTCTCCTTTTTGATTTACATATTCTTCTCCATTTTCATCTAATAATACTATTGTAAATTCACATCCTTGTAATGGTTCTCCTGTCTCTCTATCTGTTTTTCTTAATATTACTTGATCTATTGTTTTTCTATCATTTCCTACTTCTATTATTTCTAATTTCCATTCGCATTTTTCTTCATCATATTCTGCTATAAACTCTTTTTCCTCTTCTTCTACTTGATACATATCTGGTGCAGATACTTCTTTATAATAGTATTTTTCTCCGTTTTCAAAATATATTATTGGAACTTCTAATATTCCCTCTTCATTTGTATATCCACTATATATCAAATTATCATCTTCATCTGTAATTTCAAATCTTACTCCTGACATATAGTCTTTTGTAAACGTATCATATTTTTGAAGTAACTTTGCTTTCTTTAATGGTTCTTTTGCAGTTAATATTAATATTTCTTCTGTTCCATCAATTTTTGCTTCTATTACTTCTTCAGATAATTCATATCCATATGGTGCAACTCTTTCTTTAAAGTAATATATTCCTGTTGGCATATCTGGTATATTTATTATTCCATATTCATTTGTTGTAAATTGAGCTTCCTGATTATCAATAGTCATAACTGGATTTTTACATTCTTCATCTAAATATACACCGTATGTTTTATCTGCTATTCCATTTTCCTTAGCTATATCTTCAAGTTCCTCTCTGTCTTTTATATTTTCTATTCCAAGCTCATCATAAACTGGTTCTGGATATACTAACAATTCTAATTCTACTATTTCTGCTTCATTTTCTATTTTTCCATTATTTACTGTAACATTTATAGTCTGATCACTATTATTTACATATTCAACTTTAAACTCAAATTCATAATTTATTAATTTATATGGATTTGATACATTGAGCTCTTTAACATAATAATTTCCTTCTGGTAGTTGAATATTATTTGATAACATATTATTTTCATCTGTTGTTATTACATCTACTAATTCATCTATTCCTATTGTATTTTCTCCTTTATAATTTTTAATTGTTTCATTTGTATATATTCCAAAAGTTGCATATTTTGTCTCAAATTTAAATTTTGAATACTCTAAGTCATTAAATACCTTTTCAAAACTTAATTTTACTTCTTGTGACTCTTGTCTTATTTCCAATGGTATTATTTGGACTCTTTCATATTGATTTGTATATACTATATCTAAATCAATAGGAGCTTTATCTAATATATATCCTTCAGGTACATTTGTTTGTACTACTTCATATTTTCCTAAATATATTTCTACTGATTGAGCTACTCCATCCTCATCAGTTTTTATATGTGATACAACTTCACCTTTTGAATATCTTTTTGTTCCTTCTGGTGTATATATATTTTCCTTAGCTATAATATCAAATTCTACACCTTCTAATCCTTTATCTTCAAAAATTGGTTTATTTACATTACCATATTCATTCTCTTCAATATTTACAGTAGTAAATTGAGAAGCAATGTCTGTTATTTTAATTATTGCTTTTTGTGGAGGATCTTTTATAAGTGCTGTCCAACTATATAATTTTGTAGGTATATTATCATAATCCTCTACTTCATATTGTAATACTTGTTTAGTATCTTCATACCAAACTGATACATCACCATTTTTCTCTACACCAATTGTAAATTCATATCCTATTGAATCTACTCTTAAATCGTCATCTAAATAATAACCATATGGAGCTTGTACCTCATATAAAACATAACTTCCTGCTTCTAAATGTCTATTTATTGTTAGTTCACCTTTATCGTTTGTAGTAAACTCTGATATATATTCTCCTGAAGGATATAGCATTTCTTCATACCATTTTTGATTGTTAACATCCCATATTTTAAATGTTCCATTTCCTGGTATTACTTCGCCAGTCTCAGAATCAATTTTATTTATTGTAAGTCTCATTCTTACATATTCTTCATCCAATATATGTCTTTGTGTCTGATCTTGATATTTTATTTCTGTTTCTTGTTTATCTATAAATATATTTTCTCCAGAATTACTTGATTGTACTTCTGAAATTGTATATACACCATAAGGTATTGTGTATGGATAACATGTATCATAGCAATGAGTTTCTGTTGAACTAAAATGTGTATCATCTACTACATCTACAAATTCTGCATATCCATTTTCGTCTACAATTGCCTCATAATATACATTTGGATTTGAATTTAAAGTTAACCTTACTTTTGATCCAACTGCTGGCTCTTTATCTGTTGATGAACTATTATTATTATATTTTATTATTCTTACTATTCCTTCCATTACTTTGTCTTTTGATAAGACGTTATGTGTAGAAAATTCTTCAGTTTGTTGTGCTGGTATTTGTTCTACAGGATATACTTTTTCATCTATATTATATCCTTCTGGTGCTTTTGTTTCTTTTACATAATATTTTCCTACCAAGTACCATCCACTTGTTGCACTATATGTTCCATCTTCATTTTTAGCTATTGTTATTGTTTCTACTGCATCTGTACAAGTTTCATCTCTATAAATTGTATACTCTGCTCCTTCTAAATGTGCATCTCCTTGTGTATGTATACCAGTTTCATCATCTTCTTTATTTATAATAATTCTCATTTTTTTAGCTACATCTGTTATGTCGTCATATCTATATGGATCTCTTTGTGTTTTATCTATTTGAATAAATTGTTCAAATGTAGTTACTCTATCTTGTGAATCACCTACATAAAACTCTCCGTTATATGCTACATCTGGTATTGTACTTTCTCTTAATGTATATGTTCCATATGGTAAATCTTCTATTATACAATATCCACTATCATCTGTTACTGTTGAATAATATACTTTGCTAGTATCACTATTTAGTGTTGCACTAAATACTGCTCCTGCTAAGCTTTGCTTTTCTGTTGAATCTGTCTCTTCTAGATTCTTTACTATTTCTATATGATTTCTTATTACATATTCTTTTGATGTTATTGTATGTGTTGTATACTCTGTTGTTTGCTCAGCAGGTACTTGTACTACTGGATATACTTTTTCATCTATTAAATATCCTTCTGGTGCTTTTGTTTCTTTTACATAGTATGTTCCTACCAAATACCATCCACTTGTTGCACTGTATGTTCCATCCTCATTTTTTGCTATTGTTACTGTTTCTACTGCATCTGTACAATCTTCATCTCTGTATATTGTATATTCTGCTCCTTCTAAATGCGCATCTCCCTGTGTTGTTGTTCCTGTTTCTGCATCTTCTTTATATATTACTATTTGCATTTTCTTTGCTACATCTGTTATATCTCCATATCTATATGGTGCATTTTCTCCATCATCTACTTCAATAAATTGCTCAAATGTAGTTACTCTATCTTGTGAATTTCCTATATAAAATTCTCCATTATATGCTGTATCTGGTATTGTTGACTCTCTTACTGTATATGTTCCATATGGTAAGTCTTCTATTATACAGTATCCACTATCATCTGTTACTGTTGAATAATATACTTTGCTGTTATCACTATTTAGTGTTGCACTAAATACTGCTCCTGCTAAGCTTTGCTTTTCTGTTGAATCTGTCTCTTCTAGATTCTTTACTATTTCTATGTCATTTCTTATTACATAGTCTTTTGATGTTATTGTATGTGTTGTATACTCTGTTGTTTGTCCTGCTGGATCTTGTACTACTGGATATACTTTTTCATCTATTAAATATCCCTCTGGTGCTTTTGTTTCTTTTACATAGTATGTTCCTACCAAATACCATCCACTTGTTGCACTATATTTTCCATCTGCTCCTTTTTGTATTGTTACTGTCTCTACTGCATCTGTACAATTTTCATCTCTGTATATTGTATATTCTGCTCCTTCTAAATGTGCATCTCCTTGTGTTGTTGTTCCTGTTTCTGCATCTTCTTTATATATTACTATTTGCATTTTCTTTGCTACATTTGTTATATCACTATATCTATATGGCTCTGATTTAGAACTATCTGATTGTATAAATTGTTTAAACAAAGTTACTCTTACACTAGAATTTCCAATATAAAAATTACCGTCAAAAGCAACACCAGGAATTTTCATTTCTATGATTGTATATGTTCCATATGGTAAATCTTCTATTATACAGTATCCTCTAGAATCTGTTTCAGTCGAATAATATACTTTACTTGGATCTGAATCAAGAGTTGCTTTAAATACAACACCTGATAAGTTTTGTTTTAAAGTTGAATCTGTTTTTTCCAAATTCTTTATTATTTCAATATCATTTTTTATTACTCTCTCTTTTGAAGTAACTGTTTGAGTTGCCACCTTAACATTTTGAGTTGCAGTATTCTGATATACTGTATACACATTAGTATCTATATTATATCCAGTTGGTGCTTTTATTTCTTTTACATAATATGTTTCATGATATACATAATTTCCATTTGAATACTCTACAAGTAGTAATTCTGATGATGTAGCATATCCATTATTATCTACTGTTAATTTTTCAATTAAGTCTGTACATTTTGAGTCACTATATATTCCATACTCTGCGCCTGAAATTACTGCATCACCATTTTTAGATTTATTAGTTTCTATATCTTGCTTATCTATTTTTATCTGTAATTTCATTGGTTGAGTATATACTTGTATTGAGTGATCATTTGTTACTTTTGAAAAAGTATATGAATCTCCCAATATATCATATCTATTTACATCTTGATCCACTCCATCAACAACTATTCTACTAATATAATATCCTCTTTGTGGTTTAAAAGTTATTGTTTGATTTGATCCACCTTTAACTGAATTATTGCTATTAGTTATAGCTCCATGATCTATACTTGTTGTAATTTTATATTTTACTTCTGTTGTAACTTGATTACTTCTTTTCTCTCCTCTATCAGTTCTTAAAATTGCTTGATTTCCTAAAATTGTTCCATTATTTACTGTATAATCATCTAAATTGCTTGAAGTAACTTTTGTATTTACTTTTATACTATATGCGTGTCCATAAAAATCAGCACTATTAACATTTTTCGCAGTAACGGTTAACGTATTACCTGATTTTCTTATATTAAAGTTAGAAGTTACGTTACTGCCACTTTCATTTGTTACAGAAACATTTGATGTTCCCCATGATAAACATGAAGGAATTGAATCACTCATTACCCAACTAGAATAATAAAACTCTTTACTTTCATTTGGTACACTTTCTTCTATAACATAATTAACACTACTTCCTATATTAGCTGTAGTAGTAGATACAGATTTTTCTGGTGTAGGCACTTCTATTCTAAATAAAGGACCATCACCTAAAGACCAGTGGCATCCACGCCAATTAAAAGTATAACTTGTTCCAGAATATGTTATAGCAAAAGATGTTCCATCATTAGATCCACTAGCACCTGTAGTTGATCCCAATAAACCATTTCTTACTTCTACATATTCATCTTCTTGGCTTTTATCTAATATTACTTTTTCAATATTGTTTCCTGCTTCCCAACGTTCAAAACTATCTAAATCATATACAATATCGTGTCCTGTTACACTAACTACTTCTCTTGTACCTGATTTTAAAAACTCAACTTTTACTGTTATATAGTTGGTCTCATATGTTCCAAAAGTGTCTCTTGTATTTTTTGCATATCCACCACCAATAGTATTTCTTGCAAAAGCAAGTAATGGAATTTCTTTACCATCCCAATTAGTATAAGTTACTTTCATATCTAATTTTTGGCCTTTATAAACTCCAACATTGGTGTATATTGCATATACATTTCCCTTTGACCAATGATTTTTATCTAAACTATATGAACCAGAATCCCATCCTGTTGCTTCTGTCCAAGTTCCACTAGTAGGATACATTGTTACTCTTGTTTCACTTGTAAAGCGAGGGCGAAAAGAATGCTCTTCATCTATACTATAATCACTTACTGAAGCATATTCAGTAGTTAAAGCATATATATTATCTTTGCCAATAGTAGTACATAAAATCATAAAAAGTAATACTATCACAATTCTAATAATATTTAATTTTTTCATATATTCCTCCTACATAAAATTTATATACTTATATAATATCTAAAAAAAATATAATCTTCAATATACATAGATATAATATTAGTTTAATCAAACTTTTTTACATTTCTGTAACATTATTGAAATATAAAATTATTTTTTATATAAAAAAAAAGATGAGGAAATTTTCCTCATCTTAAAAATATTATTACTATTTTCTTATATTTAATTTTGAAATAATATCTCTATATCTTTCAACATCTTTTGTTTCAAGATATTTTAAAAGTCTTTTTCTTTTTCCAACCATTATTAAAAGACCACGTCTAGAATGATTATCTTTTTTGTGAACTTTTAAATGCTCAGTTAATTCATTGATTCTTTCTGTAAGAAGTGCAATTTGTACTTCTGCAGAGCCAGTATCTTTTTCTTTTCTAGCATAAGTTGTTAAAATTTCAGCTTTTCTTTCTTTAGTCATTTTTTATCCTCCTTCTTCTTACTTGCCTAAAACTAAGACATACGAGGTTTTATGTAATGTCTGAGTAATAGGTGATATATAATAAATTACATAATGTAATCTATTTACTTAAATTTAAACTCCATTTAAATAATTCCATGGATTTACTGGTACACCATTTACTCTAGTTTCAAAATGTAAATGGTTTCCTGTTGCCCAACCTGTCATACCAATACCTGCTATAGTCTGACCAGCACTAACTTGTTGACCAGCACTAACATATAGTGCACTACAGTGTGCATAAATAGCAACTAAACCATTACCATGATTAATTTTTACACAGTATCCATATCCTGTTGAATCCCAACCAGAAAATATTACTGTACCTGCCATATATGCATATATATCAGCACCAGAAGCTCCACCAATATCTACACCATTATGTCCATAATATCCCCAATAATCACAGTTAATTCTTCTACTAACTGTAGGCCATACAGCAGTTCCATCAACTGGTGTTGCAACTGCTCCTGTATAAACTGTAGTTGGATATTGATATACTGGTGTTGTTTGCTCTACAACTTCTTCTTGAGGTGTTTCAACTGGTTTATTTCTATCAACAATATCTGCTAATATAGTATCTGCTCTCTCTGTTGAAGTAACATCACCAAGTTCAGAAACTTTTTGAATACCTACATCTGCATTAATATCAGATACTTCAGCTTTTAATTTTTCTACATATTGATCCGCTTGATCTTCAGATGTAAATACCATTTGTTGTTCTCCATCAACTTTTACTTCATAAATAGTATATTCTGTTTTTATTTCTGCTCTTAAATTTGTATATACATTTTGTTCTTCAAGTAAAGAGTCTCTAATATAACTTTGTTCAAAAGTTGGCTCACTCTCTAAATAAACTTTTACGTTTTCATCTATATTTTGTTTTTCAGTTACTAAGTCATTATATACTTCATCGAATTGTTGTTCATTTGAAAAATATCCAATAAATTCTCCGTTAATATATGCCTTAACAGCTGGCTTATAAGTATTAAGTACAGTAAAATATACTGCTGAAAAAATCATAAGTATTGAAACTACTGTAAATAATATAAATTTTAGTGTACTGAGCACACCTTTCTTTCCCATAACTAAATTTTGCACCTTCCTTTTTTATAGGCTACACTTGTTATTATAGCACATAGCCTTTATTTTGTCAAATTTGCATTATTTCATTTGTTCCAGAAGCACGTTCATTTTAGCATACTATGTTTTGTTTGTCAAGTTTTTTACACTTTTGTAACATTTATGATAATTATACTACAATATATTCATATTCTAAGATTTTTAGTATATTCTTTTATTAGCACTATTGTGCTTTTATAATATTTATTGTATAATTAATATATACTTGCTATGAATTTCAACATATAAAGGAGGGATTTTTATGTTACCTATGTGGGCATTATGGCTAATTGCAAGTGCCGTCTTCTTTCTTGGTGAAATTTTTACTGTATCATTTTTATTATTTTGGCCAGGTATAGGAGCTTTTCTTGCATTTTTAACTAGTTTACTATTACCTGAGAACATATTTATTCAAGTAGCAGTATTTGTTATATCCACTGTACTTATGATTTTCTTTACTAAACCATTAGTAAAGCGTATGTTCAAAAATCAAGATACAACATCAATGAATAATAGTGCTATACTTGGAAAAAAAGGAATTATTGTTAAAGAAATTGATGACGATAATCCTGTAGGTCAAGTAAAAGTAAATGGTGAACTTTGGTCAGCCATAAAATCCGAAAAAGCTAAACCTATCAAAGTTGGAGAAAGTGTTATAATTGAAAAAATTGATGGAGTTAAACTTTTAGTAAGAAAACCATAATTTAAGGAGGTATAATATGGGTATTTTTATTTTTGTTCTCTTACTTTTATTCTGCTTAGTTGTAGCAGCTGCTTCTATTAAGGTTGTTAAGCAATCAGAAGTAAAAATAATTGAGCGTTTTGGTAAATATAGATTTACAGCTGAAGCTGGTCTTAATATTATCTTACCTTTCGTTGATAAAGTAAGAGCTGTAGTAAGTTTAAAACAACAAACTATGGATGTTACACCACAAAGCGTTATAACAAAAGATAATGTAACAATTACAATTGATACAGTTGTGTTCTATCAAATCATGGATCCAGTAAAAGCTGTATATGAAATTGAAAGTTTACAAAAAGGTATTGCTTACATTGCTATTACTACTATACGTGATATTGTTGGTAAAATGGACTTAGATGCTACATTCTCATCAAGAGATGTAATCAATACACAATTAAGAGATGTATTAGATGAAGCTACAGATAAATGGGGATGTAAAGTTGATCGTGTTGAAATAAAAGACATTAAGCCACCTGCAGACATAAGAGATGCAATGGAAAAGCAAATGAATGCAGAAAGAAATAAAAGAGCTATTATACTTGAAGCTGAAGGTAAACGTCAAGCTGACATTACTTTAGCTGAAGGTAATAAGCAAGCTACTATATTAGATGCTGAAGCTGAAAGAGAGTCTAGCATTAGAAAAGCTCAAGGTGTTAGAGAATCTAAAATACTTGAAGCTGAGGGTAATGCTGAAGCAATAAAGAAAGTTGCTGAAGCTAAAGCTCAAGAAATTCAAATGGTATATGGTGCTATAATGGCTTCTAAACCTGATGATAAACTTGTTGCTATTAAGTCATTAGAAGCTCTAGAGAAAGTATCAAATGGAACTGCCAACAAAGTATTTATTCCATTTGATGCAACAAAAGCTATGGGTGCTCTTGGAGCAATGACAGAAATGACTGATAAAAAATCTAAATAATTATAAAAATAATAGCGAGAATTTAATCTCGCTATTATTTTATTTTTACATTTTCTTTTCCAAATGCAAGCTCTAGTTTTTCTATTACTTCATTGCTATCATTTAAAAAATTATTTTTATTTAATAATCTTAATTTATTAGTTCCATCATAAAAAATATATACTTCATTATCACCATGATATTCTTTACTTAAATCTTTAATATACCCTATTACTCTATCTTCTAAATCTAATTTATCCTTTGGAATTCTTATATATATTTTTTTAGTATTTACTTTATTTTTTTCATCACCAACATTATTATTTATATTTGTAATATTTAAAATGTTAGATACTATCATTTTTGATTTTTCATCTTCTTTTAATGAAATTTTTCCAGTAACCTTTAATACATTTTCATCTACAAGATCTTTTAAATATTTTTCATAAATATTGGGAAAAATGACAAGCTCTATATCTCCATACATATCTTCTAATGTAGCAAACATCATATTTCTACCAGATTTTGTAACTAACAACTTTCCTTTATGAAATATTCCACACATTACTTCATTTTTTCCATCATAATCAACCGTTTCTTCTTCCTCATCAGATTCTTCTAAGTTTATTTGGGCAGTAGTTACAGTAATATTTTTATTTATATATTCTTTATACTCATCTAAAGGATGTCCAGATATATAAAGTCCTAACATTTCTTTTTCCATTTCTAACAATTCTTTTTTTGTTGGTGTTCTTCCGCTTTTTTCAATTTTTATACTTTCTCCATTTTTTTCTATTTCACCAAAAAAATCAATTTGATTTACATAGTTATTCTTTCTAGTACGATTTACTCCATCTATAATTGATTCAAAATTTTCTAACAAATCATATCGATTATACTCTTTTTCGACTTCATCAAAACACCCTGCTTTTATTAGACTCTCAATACATTTTTTATTTATTGTATCAGAGGATACTCTTTGACAAAAGTCTAGAAAACTTGTATACTTTCCATTCAATTTTCTTTCTTTTATTATATCTTCTATTGCACTTTGACCAACATTTTTTATAGAATTTAATGCAAATCTTATTTTTCCATTTATAACGGCAAATTTTAAATAACTTTCATTTATATCTGGTCTTAATACTTCAATTCCCATTTCTCTGCATTCATTTATATATACTGGTATCTTATTTTGATTTCCTATAAAAGAATTCATAAACGCTGCCATAAACTCATTTGGATAATGACATTTCAAATATGCTGTCTGATATGCAACAACAGCATATGCAGCTGCATGAGATTTGTTAAAGGCATATTTTGCAAACTCTGCCATCTCATCAAATATCTTGTTTGCACTTTCATTATCTATACCATTTTTTTGAGCTCCTTGAATAAATACTTCTCTTTCTTTATTCATTACATCTATTTTCTTTTTTCCCATAGCTCTTCTTACTATATCTGCTCTACCAAGACTATATCCTGCAAGTTTTCTAAAAATTTGCATAACCTGCTCTTGATATACCATACATCCATAAGTAGGTCTTAAAATATCTTCTAAAGATTTATGAGTATACTCTATATGTTCTTTATTATTTTTATTTTTTATATATCTTGGAATTTGATCCATAGGTCCTGGTCTGTATAATGAAATCATTACAATAATATCATCAATGCAATCAGGTTCCATTTTCATCATCATTTTTCTAAAACCTGGACTCTCCATTTGAAATACTCCAATAGTTTTACCTTGAGTTAACATTTTATATGTTTCACTATCATCATATTTACCAAAATCTACATCTATTCCACGTATTTTTTTTACTAATTTTTTAGTATCACTAATTACGGTAAGCGTTCTTAAGCCTAAAAAATCCATTTTCAAAAGTCCAAGCTCTTCTAAAGTTGTCATAGTATATTGTGTAGAAATTTGACCATCATTTTCATAAAGTGGTACATAATTTACAACAGGTTCTTTTGTTATAACAACACCACAAGCATGTGTAGAAGCCTGCCTTGGAAGTCCTTCTATCTTCTTAGATATATCTATTATTTTTTTTGTTTCAATATCCTCTTCATAAAGTTTTCTTAACTCACTATTTTGTTGTAATGCCTGATCAATAGTTATTTTTAAATTATGTGGCACCATCTTTGCAATCATATCTGATTTTTGATATGGTGTATCTAAAACTCTTGCAACATCACGTATTGCTGCACGAGCTGCCATAGTACCAAAGGTTATAATTTGTGCAACATGATCTTTTCCATATTTATTTGATACATAATCTATTACTTCTTGACGTCTTTCATAACAAAAATCCACATCAAAATCTGGCATACTTACTCTTTCAGGATTTAAGAATCTCTCAAAAATCAAATCAAAACGTAATGGATCAATATCTGTTATTCCAATTAAGTAAGCAGCAATAGATCCAGCTCCACTTCCACGTCCAGGACCTACTGGTATACCTTGAGATTTTGCATAATTTATAAAATCTGCAACTATTAAAAAATAATCAATATATCCCATTTTATCTATTACGCTAATTTCATAATCTAGTCTTTTCTTTACTTTTTCATAATCTTCTTTTTTATATCTTTTATCTATCCCCTCATAACATTTTCTTTTAAAGTATTCAAGATGAGTAATATTTTCATCTATTTTAAATTCTGGCAAAATTGTATGACCAAATTCCAATTCAACATTGCACATCTGTGCTATTTTTAATGTATTTTCTATAGCAGATGGTACATTTTTGAACGCCTCTTTCATTTCATCTGGTGTTTTTACATAAAACTCATTAACCTTAAATCTTAATCTATCCTCGTCATTTAATGTTTTCCTAGTTTGAATACATAAAAGTACCTCATGAAAATCATAATCTTCTTTATTTAAATAATGGCAGTCATTAGTAGCTACAAGCTCTACTCCAAATTCATTTGAAAATTCTATAAGTTTTTGATTTACTAGTATTTGTTCTCTTAATTTATTGTCTTGAAGTTCTAAATAATATCTATCTTTTCCAAATATATCTAGATATTCTTTTAGCATATCCTTAGCACCTTGAATATCTCCATTTATTATCTTACGTGAAAGTCCACCAGCAATGCACGCAGACAAGCATATTAACCCTTCGTTATATTTTTTTATAACTTCCATATCTATTCTTGGCTTATAATAAAAACCTTCTGTATAACCAATTGAGCATAATTTAACTAAGTTTTTATATCCTATATTATTCATAGCAAGCAAAATTAAATGATTAGGTTCAGAATCTATTCTCCCATCTTTATCTAATCTACTTCTAGGTGCAACATAAAATTCACACCCTATAATAGGTTTTATACCATTTTTTTTACATGCTTTATACATCTCTATAGCACCAAACATATTCCCATGATCTGTAATAGCTACAGCAGGCATGTTACATTCTATTGCTTTTTTTACTAAATCATCTATCCTTATTGCGCCATCTAACAAACTATACTGTGTATGTAAATGCAAATGTACAAAACTCACCTTAAATCACCTATGTGTATTATATCAAAATTTTATGTCAAAGTATAGAATAAAAAAGAAATTCTATACAAAAATGTATAGAATTAATTATAAATTTTAAAAACTTCTATATAGCGTTTTAATGCTTTTCTTAATGATATTTCTCTACTATATCCATGATTTATTTCATAGTCAAACACATAATCTTTAAATATTTGCTCTTCAATTAAATCATAATTTATTAAATATGTATCAATATCATATATTTCTATATCTCTTAATTCCCTTTTTAGCTCATATCCACTTGGATAATTATTATATTTACTATTACTTATACTATCTTTACAAATAAACGCTAATGCAAATAATGAAATTATACCAATAAGCATATTATCTCCTCCTTAACATTAGTTTTTAGATATATAAATAATAAGTATAAGTATTATATCACATTATGTAAAATAAATCAAAACATATTATATATTTGCTGGCATACTATTTGTTATTTGTCCAAGTCCATTTGATTCAAATTTTATTTTTCCATCTTCAACATATAATCTATATTTTTGCCTACCGTTCATAAGTCCTTCATCCATTTCTTTAATTTCTACAATTAAGTTTGATGTCTTATCACTATATGTTGAAGATATCTCATATCTAAAATCATATGTATCACTTGTTCTTTCTAATTGTTTCAATTTTTCTTTATTTTCATCACTAAATTCAACATCAGTTATTATATTTTTAAAACAATCTTCATTTAATATTATATTACTTTCCTCTAATTCAAAACTATTGATATATTCTCCATATATTTGTCTTAACACTTCTACTTGATTATTTTCATTTTCTAATATTTTTTGATTATTGTGAATATTATAAAAATACACTCCAATTATTATTAATACAATAGCAATGATAGCTATAATAATACCAAAAATATATTTTTTCATATATTTCACCTCAAAAATATAATATATTATATTTTTAAAAAATTCAATATATATAAAAAATAAGCTCAAATTGAGCTTATTTTTCTATTTTATTTACTATTACAGTAATATCATCATCATATACACCATCATTATTTATATTAATAACCTCTTTTAACTCTTGGGCAATTACTTTTGCAGATTTTGTTACATCACAAGTAGATAAAAAGTTTTTAATATAGTTGTTATTTGGATCTATCGTGTCTGGAATAACACCATCAGATAGTTGTATAACAAAATCTCCATAATCTAATTTTTTACAAATAGGTACATAATCACTACTGTCAATAAGTCCTACAGGAATATTAGTAGATGTTATAGTAATAACTTTTCCTTTTTCAATTAAATAAGTAGGCGCAGCTCCAAGTTTTATAAAGTAACACTGTGCATCTTTTTCATTAATTATAGCTGCATCTAATGTTGCAAACAAATCATCTTCACCTTTAAGTTTTATGACACTATTTATTATTTCAATAGCCTTATCTTCATCAAATCCGCCACTAAGTAATCTTTCTAACATATTTATAACAGTAGATGAACTTCTTGCTGCACTCTCCCCAGATCCAACACCATCACTTATTACGCTAAGTTGTCTTAAATCTTGTAATTCAAGTTGTAAGTATGAATCTCCAGAAATACTTTCTCCTGTTTTTGTATAAGAAATAATCTCAGATTTTACATTATACTTTGGTGTTGAAACAATTTTTATCTTAGACTTTTCTGTTTTAGATATATTTAAGATTAATTTTATACACATATTTTGTTCTAATATGTTACTACATAATTCTACTATCTGATTTTTCTGTCTATCTATATTAGTTAAAATATCTGTTATAAAAGTATACTCTATTATTTCTTTATCTCTTTTAAAGTCATCTTCATAAACATTATATCCATAAAATTTTAATTCATTTCTTAATTTTTTTTGTGCTTCATCCTTTACAAGACTTCCCTCTTTTATATTTTCAGATATATTATTTAATAATTTTGATACTTCTTTATATTGATTAGAAATCTTTTTATTATTTTCTATCTCCTTCTGCTTTAATACTCTCATAAGCTTCATACTATTATATATATCATACAAATTATTAATAATAATCTTTGAATCTTTGCAATTAAATTTTAGCATTTCTGGCTCTATTGGCTCTCCACTTTCAAGTTTATCTGCCAGATATTCAGCTGTCATATCTAAATTTTCTTTTTCAATACATTCATTAATGTTATCACATGCAAAACATGTATTATTAACATAGCTTAAAATATATTTTTTTATAACTTCTATTGTTTCTTCTTCTGTTTCCTTTGTCCTTTCAACAGTTATATCTGCCAAACTACTAAATACTTCTGATACTGCTCCTATTTTTTCTTTTGCCTCTTTAGTAGGATTTAATAAATTATTCTTAAATGTCTCAAGTCCTCTTGTTAAATCAAATAAATTATCTAACTTTCTTTCAATATACTTAGGCATTAAAAATAATACTATAGATGCTATTAAAGCTTCACATATTACTATATTAATTTGTGACATACCTGTTGCATAATACGATATATATACATTTCCAGCTACAAAAGCAATAATAACTGGTATTTTTCCAAATCTTCTTAAAAGTCCGGAAATAAATCCACTAAAAGCTATTGCAACAACAAAAGACATTGACACATCACATAAGCATGTATAACTAAGTCCAATAATAAGACCTGCTGTTGCACCAAGTATTGCTCCATTTCCCCAACCATAAATTAATATCAAAATCAATGCTAGTATTTCTACAACTTTAAATCCTAATACACTTACAGCTCCTAATGATGATAGTAAAATAGCAATAGTTAAAATCATTGCTATACTTTCTTCTTTTGTATATACAAATCCATTTTTTATATTAAGTATTACATTCATTCCTGTAACAACAATTAAATATATTATTCCAGGTAGAACAATTGTAGAAAGTACACTAAATAGCTGTGTAAATAAATCTCCAGTTATAAAAGTTGAAACTATCTGTAATATTGCAATTGAAGCCATAAATTTAATAAATATAGTATATTTTCTATTTATTCCTTCTATATTTACTATAGCTGTTATTAAATTATATAGTAGAAAAAATATTAAGAGCATTACAGTAGCTGAAGAATATCCGCCTATAGCTAGTCCAGCAACAGATGCAATTAAAACAAGTATTAATGGTACCTCAAAAGCACTTGCAACTGCAAGCAACACATAATTAAATGGTCTAAAATCTCCAATTAACGTCTTTGTTGAAAGTAACAAGGCAAAAACCATAAATAAAATATTTTTAAAATTAACTATTTTTTTAATCGTACTAAATATTGATGTTACTTTTTCATCAATATCGTTATCTAAGTACTTGTTATATATCATATCTTACACCTCTTTATGTTTCTTTTATACTGTATATTCTACTATATTAAATAAAAATAATTTGTCATATTTTATTAAACGATCAATTTAATTTAAATTCTATATTATAGAAAAATAGTCAAATTAAAATTTGGCTATTTCTCTAAAAAACTATTTATTTTTTTCTTGGTCTTCCAACTCTCCTTTTTTCTTTAGCTACTTCTTCTTTTTTGGGTCTTCCAACTCTTCTTTTAGGCATTTCAGCTTCAATTTCTTCGTCTTCTTTTTCATCATCTTCATTTTCAGTTTCTTCTATAACCACTTCATCTAATTTTAATTCATCTTCATTAATATCTTCATCACTATCTTGTTCTTCATTTTCTTCGTCTTTATTTAAAATCTTATCTATCTTTTCTTTTACTTCATCCATTTGTGTTAATTCTCTTGCCTTTTCAAATAAGAAGTTATCTATTTCCTCTTCATCTTCATTAGCAAGAATTTTAGAATACTCTAAATATTCATCTTCTGTTGAAATAGTTCTATGAACGTCATTAACTTTAGTTTTAATCATCATATCATAGATCTCTTTAAACATTTTTATATAGTCATTATCATTTACTATATCTTTGCAATAACTTTCATCATAGATTTTTAGTATTTTATCAAAAATTTTGTCTATTATTTTAAAATATCTATATGAATTTTTACAAATGTTAATAATTAAATTATATTCATACATATGCTTGTCTATATCTGATTCTATGCCTTTTATCATACTCTCTATAACATATTCTATAAGCTCTCTTTCATCAGAAGGTAATTTTGATATGTCATAATTATCATTAATATATCCAACATATTCATCAATATTTTTAAATAATTCTTTATATAGTTCTTCTTTATACTGATCTGTCTGAATAGCAACATCAATATCTTCTGCTGTTTTTATAACTTGGTTATATCTTTGTGCTTTTCCTTCATCTTTTATATTTTGCTTTACTTCATCTATTGCAGATGATATAGCAAGTAAATTAAATTTTATATCTTCTTTAGATTTAAATTTTGATCTAGTTACTCTATCATATTCCATCTCAAGAAAAGTTTTTTGTAATTCAAGTCTTGTAGTTTTATCTGCAGAATTTATATTTTCAATTATATCATCTGGATAAGACATTTTTAACTCATACATACTTCTTTGCATAATATCATATTGATATTTTACAAAAACAATCTCTCTTAAAATGTTTTCTTGATATAACTTTTTATCGTCTCCCTCAGTTTTTCTTATAACTGCTAAATGCTCGTCAATAGCTTTGTTCATTTTATTCATATTTAACATTATTACAACACTTTGTATAACTCTGTCAAAAAAATTAATCTTTTTTTTCGAACTTACAACAATATCTGCCATATAACAACTCTCCCTCTTTTGTTCTATATTTAAACAAAAAATATATAATTTATTATTTTTTGTAATTTAAAATCTTCAATTTAACTTAAAATTAAATGCTTTAAATCTATTTATATTATATCTTTTTTTCAAATAATTTCAACCCTTTAAATAATAAAAAATGTAATTTTCGTAACATTTTTTTAATAACTAAAACACATGCATGTAATATTGTAATATAAATTACCAAATTATGGCAAATAACTGTAAAATCAGACAGTTATATTTTTTCTACATGTACTAGAGTAATTGCAATACTTACAATAATCTTGTTTTTTATCTGGTGCAATTTTTACTATTCCATCAGATATATTTTTTCCTATTTGACCTAAAACATTTTTTGTTTCTTTGCAAAGCTCTTCAAATTCATCCTCTGATAAAGCTTTTTTACTTTCTCCTTTTAGTGCTCTTGTTGTTATATCAATTAAACTATTTGAACTATCTGATTCAAAATTTCTGTCCATTTTATTTAATATTTCTAAATCTTTTAAAAATATGCCATTCATTTTTAATTTTTTCATTAGTATCTTTTTTATATTTTCATTATTTTGTTCATATTGACTAAGAGCTACAAGTTTATCTGATAAATTAAAGTATAATATTCCAGCTGGTTTAATATTTTTTACATTCTTATTTTCCATAAAACACATAAGATAGCTTATAAGTTGTAAAGATATCCCCTCTTTTATATTTTCTAATTTTAAGTCTTTAGAACTAGATTTATAATCTACTATTCTTACATAGTTTTCATCATTATAATTTAAAATATCTACCCTATCTATCTTTCCTATTATTTTCATAATTCTATCTTTTGACACCTGAATTTGCATAGGCAAAAATATACTATCATCCTTAAATTCTATTTCATATCCATAAGGTTCAAAATCACTCTGATTATAACTTATAGCAATAGTTTTTATTACTTTTACCATTGTATTAATAAGCTTTCTTTTAAGTACCATATATTTTACACTTTGCTTTTGCTTAGATAGATTTTTTTCAATTGTATCTTCTATTATTTCTTCAAGTATTTTGTAATAATTTGGTTCGATATCTTCTAATGTAGAATCTAATATCTCTTGCCATTTAACATTTTTTAAAAGAAGTCTTTTAGAAAACTGCTCAAGTACAGAATGCATAAAACTACCAAGCTCTAATACATTTATCTTTGCCTCTTTATTAGGATTTACTTTTAAAATATACTGCATAAAATATGAAAAAGGACATTTTTTATATAACTCAAGTCTACTAACGCTACTTTTGAATTCTTTACCATATATCTTATCTATAATTTCACTGCTTAAATTAGAATCATCTTTTTTAAAATTTAAAATATTTAAATATTTATTATTTTCTTTAAAATACTCATATAGACTATATAAAAATTGAACATCTTTTTTCTCATCATCTAGACATTTTATATTTTTTACAAACCACATAAATAGCTCATCTTTTGAATAAATATTAAAAAAGCTATTATCTAAACTACTATCAACAACTTCTCCTTCAATATTAAAGCTACTTATCTGCTCCATTAAAGTTATTAAACTAGATTTTCTTGTAGCTTTACCATCTATAGTAGATGATGGAATAGAAATATATAATAATTCTGATACATTGTTTAAAGCCTCATATATATTAAAAAAGCCCATATTTAATTTAGTTATTGTTGTTTCTCTTACATCTACATCTTTTTCATGTAGTTTTTCTAACTCATTATCTGTAAAAAATATATCTTCATCTACATTTTTAGGAAATTTTCCTTCTACTACTCCTATAAAAAAAGCTATTTTTTTAGGTTCAACTTTTGAAGAATTTATATCTACAATTTCTATTTGATCTTTTGTTGGTGGAAGAGTTTTTATTTTCACATCTTTTATAACTAAATTAAAAATATTATTAAATTCATCTATTGATATCTTTTCATTTTTGTATACTCGTATAACTGAATTAAAGATATTTGATAGCTCGTCCCATACTTGTGCTTCAAAATTTTCCTTGTCTAAATCAATACTATCCCCCTCAAGAAAAGATAACATATTAGAATAGTTAGAAAATATATTATTTGAAATCATATGTTCATATATTATTTGTATGTATTCTTTACATGTAATATTATTCATTTTACTTACAAACAAATACTCATTTACTATTTTATTTTTTATTTCATTTAATTTTTCTAAATCATATTTATTATCTTGCGTATTAAGAGTAAATTTATTATTAACTAAATATTTATTTAAGTTAAACTCTCTCATGTAATTTTCAAGCATATATATATCTTTTAGTTCTATGCTTGTTATACCAAGTTTTAATATATCAAATATAAGCTCTAAATTTAAGCCTCTATTTGCTAAATTTAAAATTGATTGTATATATTTTACAATTAAAGACTCTGTTAGATTTCTACTTTTTGCAATATATGAATTTAAATTATTTTCGTAAAATACTCTTGTTATTGTCTTTTCATACTCATCAACATTAGTTGTATAAATTGCAAAATCTGAAAATCTATAACCCTCTTTTATTTTTTTAGATATAGTATCTGCAATGCTTTTTACCTCTTTTAAAATGTTAGTATGCATTGAAAATTTTATATTTTCAAGCTTAATCTTTTCTTTTTCATTATCATTTAAATCAAAGACATTATTAGCCATATATTTTATATCTTCTTTAGTTTTAAAGATATTATCATATTTTACTATATTTTCTACAGTTTGATTATTTCTATTTGCTATTTTACATACTTTTTTATATGTTGTATTAGATATTTCAAATATACTGTTAGAGTTAAATATATCTTCTATTCTTGCAATATCAGTATTTAATGAAATAGTAATATCTTTTTTATTCTTCATTAAAAAGTCTAAAAACTTATATTCGTTACTATTAAAGTTATTATATCCATCAAAATATATTGTAGTATTTTCTAAATTGTTAACATCATAGTTTTTTAAAAATAACTCAACCTCATCCACACTATCAATATAGTCTGATTGCATTTTTTCTATATACTTTTGATATATATTCAAAAGTTCTTTAAATTTTTTATCTATTCTTTTATCTTCAAATGATACATCATTATATTTTTCTAATGTTATATCATTTTTTCTAAATAAATCCATATATATGTCTAATACATCTAAAAAACCTGGATATCTTTTTACTTTATCAAAAACATCAAATAAATTTGGATTTTCCTTAATAACTTTAGTAATTAAAATTTTTCTATCAAGCTTTGACATATACTTTTCATCAATATGAAGATTTTTAATTTTTAAATTTTCTTTAACAAATTCTGATACTGTAGTAATGTTTACTCCAATTACTCCTGATTTATTTAAAATCTTCATATATTCTTTTTCTGCAATTGCTCTACATTGTGATGGTACAAATAAAATTACATTTTTATCTTCTACTATATCTTGATTAATCATATCGTATATATGAGTTGTTTTTCCTGTTTTAGACTTTCCTAAAATAAAATTAATCATATATTACTCCTCTTTTTCTTGATAATCTGAAACTAACATTTGTTCATCTTTTATTTTTATATTTTCATACTCTGGTAAATCCTCTATTTTTTCTATTCCACACGCCCTTAAAAATTCATTTGTAACGCTATATGCTGCTGGTCTACCTGGTAAATTAAGTCTTGCCACCTCTTCTATAAGACCACATTCTAAAAGTCTATTTACAGAAAAATCACTATTTACTCCACGAATATTTTCTATCTCACTTTTTGTTATCTTAGGATTATATGCAATTATAGCTAATGTTTCTTGTGCTGCAATAGATAAATTTTGTCTTTTAGTATTTTCTACAAATTTATTAACATATTCATAATACTCCTTATTTGTAACAAGTTGATACATATCATTTACTTTAACTAAATTTACTCCTTGTTCTTTATTATATTTATTTTTTAAATTCTCTATAGATTGTTCTACATTTTCTTTTTCTACTTCTAATGTTTGACTTAATTCATTAACTGAAATTTCTCTTCCAAGTGCAAACATTACCGCCTCTATTATATTATCTAAATTTTCCATATCTATCTCCTTTTAACTAACTAGATTATACCAAAAATATAATATTTTTTAAAGCACTTTTAAATTAAAGAGTATTATATTTAAATATTTTACTATTTAAAGTCTTTTTGATGTTGTATTTAGTCATTTTTATTGTTTTTATATCACTTTTGTGTTATAATTTCTATATTATTTTATAATAAATAATATATATAGGAGATGATAAATTTTATGCTATGTTCTGTATGCAAAAAAAATCTAGCTGTTGTTTTTATTAACAAGTTAGATAAAGATGGTAAACCTACAGGAGAAACTACAGGATTATGTATTGAATGTGCAAAAAAACAAGGTATTGATCCCTTGGCTAATATAATGAAAGAAATGTCTAACATGAATCCAGAAGATTTAGAAAATATGTCAAATCAATTTGATAGTATGATTGGTTCTTTAGATGGAAGTGATGAATTAGCAGGACTTGATGATGACGATGAAAAATCTAATAATAGTCTTGGAAGCATATTTGGTAACATACTACCTTTTGGTAAAAATAACAAAAAAGATGAAGATAAAAAAGATGGAAAAAAGAAAAATAAAAAAACTAGATATTTAGATACTTTTGGCGAGAATTTAACAGAAAAAGCTCGTCAAGGTAAAATAGATAAAGTTATAGGAAGAGAAGTTGAGCTTCAAAGAATGATACAAATTCTTAATAGACGTTCAAAAAACAATCCAGCATTAATTGGTGAACCTGGTGTTGGTAAAACAGCTGTAATAAACGCTCTAGCTATGAAAATAGTAAATGGTGACGTTCCAGGTAAACTTGTTAATAAAGAAGTATATTTAATAGACATGACTTCTCTTGTTGCTGGTACTCAGTTTAGAGGTCAATTTGAATCAAGAGTAAAAGGTTTAATTGATGAATGTAAAGCTTTAGGAAATGTTATTTTAGCAATAGATGAAGTTCATAACATTGTTGGTGGTCTTGAACATGACAATTCTATGAATGCTGCTAATATGCTAAAGCCTGCTCTTGCAAATGGTACAGTCCAATTAATTGGTGCAACTACTCTTAAAGAATATAGACAGTATATAGAAAAAGACAGTGCACTAGAGAGAAGATTTCAACCAGTAATGATTGATGAGCCATCTGAAGAAGATTGCTTTAAAATATTAAAAGGTATTAAAGGATACTATGAAGATTATCATAAAGTAAAAATTCCAGATAAAACTTTAAGATATGCAGTAGATCTATCTTGTAAATATATACACGATAGATTTCTTCCAGATAAAGCTATTGACTTACTAGATGAAGCTTGTGCTAGAGTGAATTTAGAAGATTTAAATTTAGCTAAAATAGAAAAACTTCAAAAACAGCTAGATGAAGCAATTGCTCAAGAACAAGAAATTCAAGAAGAAATAGCAAAAGCTTCAGATAATAATAATGAAAATTCAGCAGTAGACAATGCAATATTTGAAAGAGCTGCTAAAAATAAAGAAATAAAATGTAAATTGAAAACAAAACTTGATGATCTAATTGCAAATTCTAAACCAAAAGAAGTTACATATGATAACATAGCTCAAGTTGTTGAACTTTGGACAAAAATTCCTGTTATGAGAATAAAAACTTCTGAAACAGAAAAACTTTTATCTCTTAAAGATAATTTAAGTAAAAAAATACTTGGTCAAGACTATGCAATAACAAAGCTATCTAACGCTATACTTAGAAAAAGAGCTAATATAACTTCTTCTAAAAGGCCTCCTTCATTTATATTTGTAGGACCTACTGGTGTTGGTAAAACAGCTCTTGTTAAAGCTTTAGCATATGAGCTTTTTGATAATGAAGATGCAGTTATTAAACTAGATATGTCTGAATATATGGAATCTAATTCTACTTCTAAACTTATAGGTTCTCCTCCAGGATATGTAGGATATGATGAAGCTGGACAATTAACAGAAAAGGTTAGAAGAAATCCATATAGCATTGTTCTATTTGATGAAATTGAAAAAGCACATCCAAGTGTATACAATATACTTCTTCAAATTCTAGATGAGGGGATTCTTACCGATTCTCAAGGAAGAAGCGTATCATTTAAACACACAATTGTTATTCTTACATCAAATCTTGGAACAAACTTTAAATCTGATGGATACGGATTTGCAAATACTAATATAGAAACAGATATGTTAGAAAATAAAACTGCAGAAGCTTTAAAAGAATTCTTTAGTCCTGAATTTTTAAATAGAATTGATGATATAATAACATTTAACAAACTTGATGATAAAACAATACTAAACATCTCAGAATTAATGATTAAAGAGTTACAAACTGAGACTAAAACAAAAAATATACTATTTGAATATACACCTGAAGTTGTAGAATTTATTGCTAAAAAAGGACACAGTGATAAATTTGGAGCAAGACCTCTAAGACGTGCTGTTCAAACATATATAGAAGATATTTTAGCTGTAGGATTTATTAAAAATGAAATTAAAGAAAATAAAAAATATACTTTAGATGTAGATAAAGAAAATGATAAAATAATTATAAAAAAATAATAGAAAACCCTAGTTATTAAACTAACTAGGGCTTTTTTTATATTTGCTCAGATGAAAACCAATAATAGTTTCCTGAGTCATCTAACTTAAATGTATGTTTAAATTTTCCTGCTTGATTAATATATTCATCTATAATCTCATCATATGTTTTTCCATTATATAAAATATTACCATTTTCACTTGTTCTTTGCAAACTAACAATCATATTTTCACAGTCAGAATCATTATATAAAGCAAATCCCCAATTTGAACCACCTATGTGATATGAATTAAACGCTACAAAATTATCATAAATATATAATTCTTTTCTATCTTCACTTAATTCACACTCATATATTTGAGATTTATATCGAAAATCTTGACCTCCGCCTCCTGCATATTTATGTCCATAAAAACAATTATCTTCTGGAACATACTCATATACATATCCAAGTGATGTATCTGCATCAATTAAAGGAACTTCTTGTGATGCACCAAATACAGATTTATATCTTTGACTTACAGTATCTAGATCAAATTTTATAATTGTACCTAGCTCTGTAGGAGTCATTCCAATCATTTTATTGTCTAATTTTGATACTATATTATCAAACTCATCTTTTTGATCTAAAACACTAATAAATGTTGTTTTAAATTCATCTTGTAATTGTCTTAAAACAAATAATAATTTATTATTATCACTTATACTATCTTTTGTTATTAATTGACCATAATATGGTTCATATCCTCTAATTTGTGTAGGAATTTTAGCATATGCAGCTACAACTATATCATCGGTTGGAGACAACTTTAAGCTAATTTTTCCCTCATCATTATCCACATTTGGAACATCTATTGTACTATCTATTAAATCATCATATATATGTACATCATTATTATTCAATTTAAAGAAATATATAATTAAAAATACAATAGTAGCTATTAATACTCCTATCAAAACAAGTAAAATACAAGAAAAAACACTAGGTTTTCTGTAATGTACTACTACTTCTCTTTTTTCATCTTTTGCTTGTTTAGGTTTAATATTACTTGCTGCTCTTTCTACATTTTTTTCTTCTGTTACGTTTTTATCTAGTTCTTGTTTATTTGACTCATCTGGTAGGTTTGTTTTTTGATCTTCATTATCCATAACAATACCTCCTAACTATAGAGTAGCATAAGAGGTAAAAATATTCAATATTAACTTTCTAAATCTTCAACAAATAAATTTAATTCTTCTCTTGAATTAATATATGTTCCCTTTTCTACTTTTTCTTTTAGCTCTTCTCTTAAATAATCTACGTTTACATTATCTATAGTCATATAAACTGTCTTCTTATCTTCTGTTTGTATAGAATATACATTAATATTTCCATTTTCTAAAATAACTAAAAAGTGGTTTGGACAATTTCCACTTAATGTTCTAGCATATATTATCCTATTTGTTCCTTCTGCTTTTACATTATAATTAAGTCCATTTTCTTCTTGGTATTTCTTCTCTTTTTCTTTTACTTCATCTATTGTAGTTCCATACTCCATTTTACTATTTGTTACACTTTCTCCACATCCTGAATAGTCATCTTCATATACAACTTCAATGTCATATGTTTTTGTTGAAACACTTACTGCCTCTTTCATATTCGGATTAAAAGCATAATCTCTTGCATAATCTAGTAAACTTTCATTATTCACACTTATACCAGATGAAAATCTTGTTTGAAAATACCCAAAAGTAACACCAGAAATTAAAAATACTACTAAAACTAAACAATAAATTAATTTATCTTTTAAACTTATCATAAAATCACCTATATAAATATGTTTTACATATTTATATATAATATACATTTAAAATTTAATTGCTCCATTTTGTTCAGTAATATATACATTAAAATAATATTTTTTTAACAATTCTACTACACTTTCATCTGGATGACCATATACACTTTTATCTGCAGATATTATAGCATTACAATTATTTATTTTAGATATAAAAGGTTCAAATGTAGATGTTTTTGAACCATGATGTGCTACTTGATAAAAACTTATTTTTTCTAATTTTTCTTTAATACTAAAATCATTTATATATTTATTTAATATATATTTTTCTGTATTTTTAGTAGCATCTCCCATAAATAATGCATATTTATAATTCCACTCTATTAAATATACGGTAGAATTTGCGTTTAAAATATCATCATCTATTATTTTGCTATTTGGTGGAGATAAAATATCTATATTAATATTTCCAATCGTTATTTTATCTTCCTCTTTAATATAAATTATTGGTATTTCCCTTCTCTTTAAAAGCTTTACAAGTTCTAAATAATCATTACTCTTTTCTACTGGAATGGACATTATAATCCATCCTACATCTATATTTTCTAAAAGCTCTTCTATTCCATTAATATGATCACTATGAATATGAGTAATTAAAATAGCATCTATATATTTTATATTTTTCCCATTTAAATAATTTATCATTATATTTGCTGCATTATTTTCTCTTGTTGAACCTATATCTACTATTATACTTGTAATACCATCGCGAATATACGCCATATTTCCTTGATTTACATTAAAAAATATAATACATTTTTCAAAAAAGCTAGTATAAACAAACCATATAAAAACACATGATATAGATAATATTTTAAATATTTTTACTAATTTTCTTATAGCTTTTCTACTCTTCCAAAAAATAACATATAACTTTTTATCATATAAAAATAGTAAAACTAAAACATAATAAATTATTATAATCCAAAATGGAGGTACTGGAAATGTGATATTTATATAATTTATGCTATTAATACAATCTACTAACATAACTAATATGCTAATTAAAAAATTAACAATAATTATTAATATATTAGAAATATACGGGATAAAGAACAATATAAAAAGAATAAAACTAAAACTCATTATATAATCTAGTAAAACTCCTAATAATAAATTTGAAAAAATACACATTAGAGAAAAATATCCAAAACAATATAACAAAATAGGTAGAATTAATATTTGTGAACTTAATGTTAAAGAAATATTATCTATAATATACTCTACTACTTTACCTTTTACTTTAAATTTTACTTTTATATATGAATTTATTAAAGAATAAAACAATTTTATACTTAATACAGAAAAGAATGAAAGAAGTATCCCAACGTTAAAAATATAATATGGATTTATTAAGGCAACAATATATAGTGATATAAAATATCTTTTTATATAGCTATATTTTTTATTTATAGATAATAGAAAAAACATACAAATAGCTCTAAATAATGTAATATTGAACAAACATATACAGAAAAAATATATAAGTAAAATAAATTTTAATATTGTCAATTTTTTTGTTTTCGTAATCTTTTCAAAACTTTTAAGTAGGAAAATAATATGTGATCCTGATACACATATAAAATGACCTATTCCTATATTCATAAATTTATCTTCTATATCAGAATCTAAAAATAAATCATCACCATACATTATACTCTTTAATATATTTGAATTAGTATATGACATACTTAACTCTAATTTATTTGAAAACATTGTTCTAATTTTAAATATTAGACTTTCAGTATTTATTTCCTCTTTTAAAATCTTATTGGAATAAATTCTATTTACTATACCATTTGAATTTAAGTGCCTTTTATAATCAAACTCATATGGATTGTTATTTTTCTTAATTTCATACATTTTTCCTAAAACAACTAGCCTATCTTTATTTTTATATTTATACTCTTTATTATCACATGATAGTAAAAAATAATTACTATCATATCTTACTTTATATGTAATACTATCTTCCTCTTCTTTATATATATTGATTATTTCTACTTCAAATACTTGTTGCTTATTTAAAAGAGATTTATATTTTTCATTATAAATATACATGTATTCTTTTATCCTAATAAAAATAGTAAATATTAAAATTATTATAATAATTATTTTTATTTTCATTATTATATAATACTATATTTTAATCTTATTGCATAATTTATAATATACATATTTTTTATCTATTTTTGTAGGAAATAGATTTTGTATATTTTATATGTATATATTAACACTTCTTTAATTTATACATATATTATTATAGAGCTATATGCTCTATGGGAGGTATCTTATGAATAATAATTTTAATGATTGCAATTGTAATCGTCCATGTGATGGCTGCCCAGGTCCAAATCCTATTTTATGTACCAAGTACATAAAAGGACCAACTGGACCAATAGGACCTACTGGTCCTCAAGGAGTTCAAGGAATTCAAGGTATTCCAGGTCCTCAAGGAAATACAGGACCTACAGGACCACAAGGTACTCAAGGACCAACTGGACCTACCGGAGCAACAGGTGCAACACCTGTACTTACAGTTGGTACTGTAATAACTGGTACTCCTGGAACACCTGCATCTGCTACTATAACAGGTGTATCACCTAATTTTATACTTAATATGGTAATTCCTGCTGGACCTACTGGTCCTCAAGGAATACAAGGACTTCAAGGTGTGCAAGGAGCAACAGGAGCAACAGGAGCTACTGGTGCCACAGGTGCTACTGGGCCTGCTGGTGCTGCTGGTGCTGGAACAGTGGGACCTACCGGTCCTCAAGGAGCTACTGGACCTACTGGTCCTACAGGAGCTACTGGTATTGGTATAACTGGACCTACTGGTGCTACTGGTGCTCAAGGTGTAACCGGACCTACTGGGCCTACTGGTGCTAGTGTAACTGGGCCTACCGGACCTACAGGTGTGGCAGGTGCTACTGGAGCAACTGGGCCTACTGGACCTACTGGGGCTAGTGTGACTGGGCCTACTGGACCTACTGGTGTAGCTGGTGCTGCTGGAGCAACTGGACCTACTGGGCCTGCTGGTGCCACTGGAGCAACTGGACCTACTGGTGTAGCTGGTGCTGCTGGAGCAACTGGTCCTACCGGGCCTGCTGGTGCTGCTGGAGCAACCGGACCTACTGGACCTACAGGAGCAACTGGTCCTACTGGACCTACAGGACCATAGGAGTAGTCTATGGGAAAATATAAAATATGTGTATATGCAATAGCAAAAAATGAATCTAAATTTGTAAAAAGATGGGTAGATTCTATGCAAGAAGCTGACGCAATATATGTATTAGATACTGGCTCTACAGATGATACTGCTCAAAAATTAAAAGAACTTGGAGTTAATGTAAAAATTGAAAAAATTACTCCTTGGAGATTTGACATAGCAAGAAATAAATCTTTAGAGCTAGTTCCCAAAGACACAGATATTTGTGTTTGTACAGATTTAGATGAAGTACTGCAAAAAGGCTGGCGTAAAGAATTAGAAAAAGTATGGACTACAAATGCTAACAGAATACGTTATACGTATAACTGGAGATTAGATAGTAATAATAATCCATTAGTAACATTTCTTACAGATAAAATGCATTCAAGAAATGATTATATTTGGACTCATCCAGTTCATGAAATTTTAACTTTTAAAGGCGAAAAAGAAAATATACTAACCGCAGAAAAAATTGTTTTAAATCATTATCCTGACCTAAAAAAATCTAGATCTAGTTATCTTCCTTTACTAGAGCTATCTGTAAAAGAAGATCCAAATGATGATAGAAACACTCATTACTTAGGTAGAGAATATATGTACTATGGGAAATGGGAAAAATGCATAGAAACACTAAAAAAGCACCTTTCTCTTCCTAGTGCTACTTGGAAAGATGAAAGATGTGCTTCTATGAGATTTATCTCTCGTGCATATATTAATTTAAATCGAATAGATAATGCTAGACTTTGGCTAGATAAAGCTATAAATGAAGCTCCTTATCTAAGAGATCCTTACGTAGAGAGAGCTTTATTAGAATATAAAGAAGAAAATTGGGATGATGTATTATATTACTGTACTCAAGCTTTAAAAATTAGGACACATCAAATGACATATATAAATGAAGTATTTAGCTGGGATCATACTATATATGATTTGCTTTCTCTTTATTTTTTCAACATCAAAGAATATGATGTATCTTTATTATTTGTAAATAAAGCATTAAAAATTAGTCCTAATGAAGAAAGACTAATAAATAACAAAAAATTTATAGAAAAATTTGTATAATATTTAGAGATGGTCTAAAAAACCATCTCTTTTTGTAACAAAACTTGTCCTATATACATATATTATTATAGAGCTAGATGCTCAAAAAGGAGTTTTTTAATGAATTTTTTTGATTTAAATAATACAAATCAATGTCCATGTAACACAAATAGTACAATAACTTGTACAAAATGTATTACTGGACCTACTGGTCCTACAGGACCCCAAGGAAGAATAGGACCTACTGGCCCTCAAGGGATTCAAGGTCTTCAAGGTATACAAGGGATTCCTGGTTCTACAGGATTACAAGGACCATCAGGAGCAACTGGTCCTACTGGACCAACTGGAGCTACTGGCGCTACTGGGGCTACTGGTATAACTGGACCAACTGGAGCTACTGGACCAACTGGTCCTGCTGGTATAATTGGACCTACTGGTATAACTGGTGCAACAGGGGCAACTGGAGCTACAGGTGCAACTGGAGCAACTGGTATTGCTGGACCTACTGGTATTTCTGGTCCTACTGGTCCTACTGGAGCTACAGGTGCTACTGGAGCAACTGGTCCTCAAGGTGCTACAGGTATATCTAATGCAATCCTTCCATTTTCATCTGGACAGCCAATAACTTTAACAACTAACAACGAAAATACTAATGGTGTTCCAAGCTTTATTGGATTTGGTGGTTCTGCTGCAGGTAACCAAGCATTAGAATCTTCAATAGATATGGCACTAATAGATAACCTATCTTTCTCTATTCCACGTAATGGAACATTAGATAGCTTAACAGCATATTTTTCAACTACTATACCAACTGATTTAACAAATACAACCGTAACTATATTTGCTAAACTATATAAATCTGATATTCCAGATAACAATTTTGTAGAAATTCCTAATACTACTATAACTTTAACACCAAATCTTACAGGAAATGTTCCAGTTGGAGCAATAGTAAGTGGTACTATTAATAATCTTAATATACCAGTTACACCTAAAACTAGACTTTTATTTGTGTTTTCTGCAAAATCTTCTGGTGAAAGATTCCAAAATAGTATCATAGGATATGCTAGTGGCGGATTATCTATTGTAACTTAACTTTAAAAGATGTCTAACTTTTTTGTTAGACATCTTTTTTTCTAATTCTAATACTGTCGCTATTTCTTGACTTTTAAAGCATTTAAGTATATACTAAATTTGATACTAATATATTAATATAGTATATAGTTTTAAGGAGGATTTTTTATGATTGAAATTAGATGGCATGGACGTGGCGGTCAAGGTGCTAAAACTGCATCATTATTACTTGCAGATGCCGCATTCAATACTGGAAAATATATTCAAGGATTTCCTGAATATGGTCCTGAAAGAATGGGTGCACCAATAACAGCCTATAACAGAATTAGTGATACTCCTATAAGAGTTCATTCTAATATTTACGAACCAGACTACGTAGTAGTAGTCGACGATACTCTTTTAGATTCTGTAGATGTGACTAGTGGTCTAAAAGAAAATGGAGCTATTCTTATCAATAGTAATAAAAAGCCTGAACAATTAAGAGAAAAGCTTAATGGATACAAAGGAAAAATTTATACAATAGATGCTACTAAAATTAGTATGGAGTGTCTAAAAGCTAATTTTCCAAATACAGCAATGCTTTCTGCTATTGTAAAAATAACTGGAATTATGACAAAAGACGAACTATTAGCTGACATGGAAGGTTCATTTAAACATAAATTTGCAAGAAAACCTGAAGTTATTGAGCCAAATATGCAAGCAGTAAAAAGAGCTTTTGATGAAGTTACAGGAGGTAATGAATAATGGGTGAAGTTGGTTTTGGTGGAAATATATTAAAAGATGGAAATTCTATGGAATTTAAAACTGGTTCATGGAAAAATAAATATCCTGTACATGATAAAGAAAAATGTAAAAACTGTATGTTTTGTGTTGGATATTGTCCAGAAAATTGCATAAAACAAAAAGACGGTATTCTTACTGATATAGATCTTGACTATTGTAAAGGATGTGGCGTATGTGCAAAAGTATGTCCATTTAAAGCAATAGAAATGAAATCTAAAGAAAATTAAGGAGGTTATTATGGCTATTAGAGAAAGATTAAGTGGTAACGAAGCTGTTGCTACTGCAATGAAACAAATTAATCCTGATACTGTTGCTGCCTACCCTATTACTCCTTCTACAGAAGTACCACAATACTTTTCAAATTTTGTTGCAAATGGAGATGTAAAAACAGAATTTATTGCTGTAGAAAGTGAACATAGCGCAATGAGTGCTTGTATTGGTGCCTCTGCTGCTGGTGGTAGAGTTATGAGTGCAACATCATCTCAAGGTCTTGCATATATGTTTGAAATGTTATATGTTGCTGCTGGTATGAGACTTCCTATAACATTAATATGTGGTAATAGAGCATTATCTGCTCCATTAAATATTCACAATGATCACTCTGATTCTATGGGAGTAAGAGATGCAGGATTTATACAATTATATTGTGAAAATAATCAAGAAACTTATGACAATACTATAATGGCAGTAAAAATTGCTGAAAGAGCAAGCATTCCTGTAATGGTATGTTATGATGGTTTTATTACATCACACTCTGTTGAAAATATAATGTTAATAGAAACAGAAGATGTCCAAAAATTTGTTGGAGAGCGTAAGCCAACACAATATTTACTTGATGATGAAAGAAATATTTCAATGGGTCCAATGGACTTACAAAAATATTATTTTGAACACAGAAAACAATTAGCTGATGCAATGAGAGGAGCAAAAACTGTAATAGAAGAAGTATCTGATGAATTTTATAAATTAACAGGTAGAAAATATGATCTATTTGAAAATTATAAAATGGATGATGCAGAACTTGGTATTGTTGTCTTAAACTCTACTGCTGGAACTGCAAAAGATGCTGTAGATGAATTAAGAAACAATGGTATAAAAGCTGGTCTTATTAAACCTAGAGTATTTAGACCTCTACCATATAAAGAAATACCAGAAAAATTAAAAAATCTGAAAGCTTTAGCTATACTAGATAAATGTGACAGTGTTAACGGATATGCTGCTCCTCTATTTACAGAACTTACTTCTGCAATGTATAGTGCGGGACTAAATGTTCCTACAGTAGATTATATCTATGGACTAGGTGGTGTAGATGTAAAAGTTGATGACATACTTGAAGTATATAAAAAATTAAATGAAATTGCTAAAACTGGTAACGTTGAAAAAACAACTTACTATTTAGGAATGGATAATTAGGAGGTATAAACAATGGCATATAGTTTAAAAGAATCTGTAGCAAAAGAGTCAAGATTTGTATCTGGTCATAGAATGTGTGCTGGATGTGGTGCTCCTCCAGCAATTAGAAATATATTAAATGCTCTAAAAGAAGAAGATAATGCAGTAATATCTTGTGCTACAGGATGTTTAGAGGTATCAAGTTGTATATATCCTTATACATCTTGGAATAAGGTATCATTTATACATACAGCTTTTGAATGTGCATCTGCTACTTTATCTGGAGCTGAAAGAACTTACTATAACTTAAAAAAAGCTGGTAAAATAAAAAAGACTACTAAATTCATAGCAATTGGTGGAGATGGTGGTACTCTAGATATTGGTCTTCAATCATTATCTGGTGCTATGGAAAGAGGACATGATATAACATATATTTGTTATGATAACGGAGCTTACATGAATACTGGTACTCAACGTTCTTCTTCTACTCCACATTTTGCAGATACTACTACTTCTCCTGCTGGAAAAGTACTACCAGGTAAAACTCAAAAAAGAAAAGATTTAACAGAAATCATGGTAAAACATAATATCCCTTATGTTGCACAAACTGCACTTTTTGGTAATTTACAAGATATTTATACAAAAGGTGAAAAAGCAATTTATACTGAAGGACCAACATTTCTTGCAGTATTTTCTCCTTGTCCTAGAGGATGGGGATATCCATCAGAAGACTTAGCAGAAATAGAAAAACTTGCTGTTCAAACATGTTTTTGGCCATTATATGAAGTTGTTAATGGTGTTTATAAAATAAATTATAAACCTGCTAAAAAATTACCTGTAACTGAATTTATAAAAACACAAAAGAGATTTAGACATATGTTTAAACCTGGCAACGAATGGATGATTGAAGAGCTACAAAAAGAAATTGACGACAAGTGGAATTATCTATTAATGATGGAAGAAATAACAAATAAAAAAGAAAATACAGAAGAATAATAAAAAGAAAGTAGACTAAAATTTTAATTATCTTAAGTTTAGTCTACTCTCTTTTTTTATTATATTTTAAAGCACTACAATAATCCACTTTATCCCCATATTTATGCTTAAGTTTATCCATTGCTTTCATAGCAGTAGTCCTCTTTTTGTTTTCTTTATTATTTTCATTATTTATAGTAAAAAAATCTAGTTGAACATTATCACTATTTTCTCCCTTAAGTCCAGAAGCATTAATACATATATATCTTATTTTTACTCCATTAATATAATTATCATTTAGAAGTTCAATAACTGCTTTTACTATATTATCGTACGAATTTGTGTATTCAATTTTCTTTTGCCTACTAGACATTACAAACATACTATCTTTTAAAGATATAGAAATAATGCTAGCTTTCATATCAATTTCTCTTAATGAATATGAAACTTTACTAGCCAGCTTTAAAAATTCTTTTTCAAGCTCAATTACATTATCTATATCATTTTCAAAAGTTATTCCATTACTTACACTTTTTCTTTCATCTTTTTCATAATAAAATTTTACTCTATCATCATCAATTCCATTAGCATAATTATATATTTGTTCGCCTAATTTTCCTAAATGTTTAACTATTCTATACTTATTACTTAGTGCTAAGTCTCCTATTGTTTTTATTCCCATTTTATTTAACTTATTTTTTGTATTTTTTCCAACATAAATTAACATTTCCACAGGTAAATGATAAATTTTACTTTTATAGCTATCATAATCAAGTACTGTTATTGCATCCGGCTTTTTAAGCTCGCTTCCAAGTTTTGCCATTGATTTATTAAAAGATACTCCAACAGAAATTGTTAGTCCATATTTTTTCTTAATTTCTTCTTTTATCTTATATGCAATCTCATAAGGAGTACCAAAAATATTTATACTTTCTGTTATATCCAAAAAAGCCTCATCTATACTAAATCTTTCTACCCTATCAGTATATTCTAAATATACATCGTTTACTAAGTTTGAATATTTAACATATTCATCACGATGAGGTTTAACTAAAATTAATTTTGGACATTTTTTTAAAGCAGAATATACAGTCTCTGGTGTATAAATACCATATTTTTTAGCAATTTCATTTTTTGCAAGTATTATACCATGTCTTTTATTTGGATCACCTGATACTGCCATTGGTATATTTCTATACTCAGGATGTTTTAACATTTCAACAGATGCAAAAAAATTATTTAAATCACAATGTAAAATCCATCTCACATCTATCACCAGCATTATTATATCAAACATTTGTTCATGTGTCAAATAATAAAAAATAATAGATTAAATAAATCTATTATCCTATTTCATTAATAAAGTGAAATACTTTTCCATTAGCTGTTGTTACTTGCTTTCTATATAAATCTAATTTTACAATATTTTTAGAAACATATTTGTTTTCATCTTCATCACTTTTATATATAAAATAAAAATTAAATATGCTTCCCTCTTTTAGTAAATCTTTAAAATTATTAAATTTCATACTTTTATCTTTTGAATTAATGAATTTTTCAATTTTTATATTTTTAACCTCAACTTTATTCATTAATATTCCTCCTTTGATAATTATCTTTAATTACATATTTATTTTACAGCGTAATTATATCATAAATTTTATGTAAAGTCAAATATAAATAAGCAGTAAAAACTGCTTATTTATATGAAATATTATATAATCTACAAATATCTCTGTCTATATTATTTATAAATTCGTTTTCTTCTCTTTTTTCCAAAAAATATGAATTTAATAATACATTAAATCTATCATTTTGAACAGACTTAATATACAAACCTATACCATTTTCAGCTATAGCATTAGGATATTCAAAATATTCTTTAATTTCAGTTTCAGGTATATTTATGCATTTTGAAAAAACAATATTCACTATTTTAAACTTACAGTCTTGCATTTTATATACAAAATCATAAAAAAGTACTATAACATTTTTAAGCTCTGAAAAAATATTTTCTATGTCATGATCAAACTCTATTTTAGCATAAAAGTTTAAACATTTTGGTTTAAGTACAATTCTGTACTCTATTCCTCCTCTTCTTTTAAATAATACTGTCATTATCTGCTCGTTTTCATTATTATAAATGTTCGATACTTCATAATTTAGTATTTTTCTAAAAGAATTATTACATTCACGTGTAATTTTATCAAGCAAACATCCGTCTATAAATTCAATTTTTAACTTAACACCTTTTAGTGTTAAATCCTCCTTTTGTATACTCATACGCAATCCCTCCTTAAAAAAATTATTTTTTATCATGCATATTTATAAGTATATAGATTATACCACTCTGTATTGCTTATGTCAACAATAATATAGCAATCGCTAAAAAGCAGAAATTACATTGTAAGCATATCATTTTATATAATTTTATTAGTTATTCTATCAAAAAATTTAATATCTATTTAAATTTCATATTCAAAAATGTTTTAAGCGATGCTATACAACAAAAAAGAGCTATGTATTAACATTAAACTATGTTTAATTTATTAATACACAACTCTTTTTATCATTTTAATTTCATAGATACAATTTTAGATATTCCATATTCTTGCATAGTAACTCCATATACCGATGATGCTACTTCCATTGTCCCCTTTCTATGTGTTATTACAATGAATTGGTTTTTCTTTGAATAATCTTTTATATACTCAGCAAATCTATGAACATTTACATCATCTAATGCTGCCTCTATCTCGTCAAGTATGCAAAATGGTGGTGATTTTATCTGTAATATGGCAAATAATAATGCTGTAGCAGTTAAAGCTCTTTCTCCTCCAGAAAGTAAGAGCATATTTTGAAGCTTTTTACCTGGTGGCTGTACTTCAATTTCTATTCCACTATTTAATACATCATTTTCATCAGAAAGTTTTAATTCTGCCTTTCCACCACCAAACAATTCCTTAAACGTAGAATCAAAATTTTGTGTAATGATTTTAAAATTTTTACTAAATTGTTGCTTCATTATACTAGTCATATTAGATATTAAATTCTCAAGCTTTTTCTTTGTCTCTTCTAAGTCATTTTTTTGATTAATTATGAAGTCATACCTTTCTTTTGTCTTTTTATATTCTTCTATAGAGCTTATATCTACATCACCTATTTCTTTAATTTCTTTTCTTACCTTTTCTGCTTCCTTTTCTACTTGCTTTATATTTATATTAGATATATCATCAGATAATAAAGCTTTTGAGCTAGAAATAGTAAGCTCATATTCATCCCACATTTTATTTTTTAAATTAGTAAGCTCTACTTCAAATTTAATTCTTTTGGCTTCTTCCTTTGATCTTTTCTCTTTAATAGAATTTAGCGTATTTAAAGTTGTAACTACTCTCTTATCTATTTGTTCCATTTCTAAATCATACGCATTTTTTTGATCTTTTAAACCATTACTATTTTGCTCGTATTCCTCTTTAAATTTAGAGCTAGTTTCAATCTTATTTTTTAACTCATTTACTTCATTTATTATCTCTTGTTTTTGATTATTTAATTGCTGTATTTCAGATTTTCTTCTATTTATTGAATCTTCAAAATTTTTTATATCATTTTCTATTTTCTCTTTCATCTCATCAATTGATAAAACTGTTTCATCAAAAGATGATAAAGATACTTTTAAGTTAACAACATCCTCATTTAAAATATCTATTTCATTTTGCTTTTCTTTATTAAATCTTGTATATTCATCTACAATTTCTTGATTTTTAGAGTTTTCCTCTTCAATATTAAAAATATATTTATTATTACTTTCTATGTTGCTTTTTAAAATACTAATTTTTTCATGCATTTGATTAAACGCATTATTAAAATTGTTCTTTTGCTCTTCGATTTTCTTAATTTCTTTAACTATATTTTCACGTTTTTCTGTTAAAGTAGCTATATTTATTACAATTTCTTCTTTTTTTGGCTGAATATTATCGTACTTTTCTTTTTCTATCTTTTTTTGCTCTTCAAATTTTAATATTTGCTCTTTTACATTTTCTAATTCTTCCTGAATTCTAGTAACTTTTATCTTTAGTTCTTCTATTTTATCTTTTCTTCCTATAACACCACCAGATTTTGTAGAGTTTTTTCCACCAGTTATACTACCAGTTTGAGAAATTAGTTCACCAGATAAAGTTACCACTCTTAAAGCATTTTTTATTTTCTTAGATATAGTAATTGCATTATCAATATTATCTACAATTACTGTGTTTGCAAGAGCTAGTTTTACTACCTTTTCATACTTTACATCATATGTAACTAAGTCTGATGCAAATCCAATGACCCCCTCATACTTTAGTACTTTGCTATTAGTATTTAAAGTTGAAACCACATTATCTAGTGGTAAAAAAGTAACTCTTCCTAATGAATTATCATTTAAATATGTTATTAAGTTTTTAGCAATTAATTCATCTTCAACAACTATATTTTGAATAAATCCACCAAGTGCAATTTCTATTGCATATTCGTATTTTTCATCTGTAGATATAATTCCAGCAATTGTGCCATACACTTTACTATTATTTTTAGCATAGTCTAATATGGACTTAACACTTTTACTATATCCCTCATTTTCATTTTCTAAATTTGCTAAATAATTATATTTAGCTCTTGTAGTCATCAAATCCTGATTAATTTTAGTTCTTTTTTCATCTAGTACATCTATAGTATTTTGTATATTTTTTATCTTACTTTCAGCTTCTAAGACACTATTATTTATATTAATTAATTCCTTATTATTTTTTTCTAACTCTATATTTAATTCATTATAATCTGAATTTAAATTATCTTTTAAAGATATATTTTTTTCATTTTGTTTTCTTTTATCTTCTAATTGTTTCTCTTCTGATTCAATTGTAGCCATAATACTACTGTTTTTGTTCTTTAATTCAAACTTTTTTTCATTATTTTCATCTATGTTTTTCTTTAAAGATTCAATCTCAATTCCTTTTTCATCCAATGTACTTACAATCTTTGAAAGCTCACTTTCTTTTTGAGATAATTCCTCTTCAAATTTCTTCTTATTTAAGAATACATTTTCTCGCTTTTTATTTCTTTTTTCTATTTCTTCTTTTAATAATTGTATCTTTTGATTGTCTTCTTCAATTTCATTATTTAACCTTATAATATTTGCAGAAGCTGCTTTATCATTTGAATCTAATAATGATATTTTAGAATTCATTTTTTCTTTTTCACTTTCTATCTTGTAGTAGTCTTCTCTTAAAGCTTCAATTTTATTTGATATTTCTTGTATTTTAAGCTTTAATTCTTTCTTTTTACTTTCATTTTCAATGGATAGTTGCTCTTGTGTTTTTACATCTCTATCTAATGTCTCTAACACATCATCTATTTTTTTTAAATCTGACGCATTATTTTCTATACTATTAATAAATAACTTTACATCTAGTAATTTTAGATTTTCTCTTAAATTTAAATATTTTTTAGCTGTTTCTGCTTTAATTTTTAACGGTCCAATATTATTTTCCATTTCATTTAAAATGTCACTTACTCTTTGAAGTGTTATTTGAGTATTATCTAATTTTCTAGTTGCTTCCTCTTTTCTCGTCCTATATTTTACTATACCTGATGCTTCCTCAAATATATGTCTTCTTTCCTCGGATTTACTAGATAAAATTTCATCTATTTTTCCCTGAGAAATTATACTATAACCATCTTTTCCAAGACCAGTATCCATAAATAGATTTTGAACGTCCTTTAATCTACATTCATTACCATTTATTAAATAATTACTTTCACCATTTCTATATACTCTTCTCGTAACTATTACTTCATTATATTCTATAGGTAAAGTTCCATCTGAGTTATCTAGATACATTGATACCTCAGCAAATCCCACTTTTTTTCTTGCCTGAGTTCCTGAAAATATTACATCTTCCATTTTTGATCCTCTAAGATTTTTAGGACTCTGCTCTCCTACTACCCAACGTATTGCATCAGAGATATTACTCTTACCACTTCCATTAGGACCTACTATAGTTGTTATTCCATCTAAAAATAATATTTCTGTTTTATCCGCAAATGATTTAAAACCTTGTATTTCTAACTTCTTTAACTGCATATCTATCCCCTTCAATATACAAATTATATTATATCTGGCCTTTTTTTGCAACTTTTAACATAATTTTTAAATTTTTTCTTGATTATGTAAAATAATTATGTTATAATATAGTTGTAAGGTTTATTTTAAGATGAATAAGAAAAATAATTATTTTTTTATTTTTATTTTAAAAAATAATTTTTTTCTTATAAGTTACGAAAGAAACCAAATAAAATTAGGAGGCAACTTTGTTGCAAAAAAAGAAAGGATGGTTGATTTTATGAAAAATCAAAAAGGAAGTAAAAAGAAAGAAATTTTATTTGGAGGAGAAAACATCAAACGGTTATCTATTTAAAATTTACGAAGAAAATAATACTATAAATAGCTTAATAGAATTTGAGCATTTCGTAAATTTAATAGTAGACAACTGTGCATCAAGGAATGACATAAAAAAATTAAGGATGTATGAATTTGAAGAACTTGTAGTTCACAATTCATACTTTAAAAATAGTTATAACGAAAGTTATAACGAGGATGTTGAATATGATTTTATTAGAAGTTTATCATTTAATGATAACTTTTAATTCAAATAAAGCTCACTTAATATGTGAGCTTTTTTATTGACTTTACATAAACTTGATGATATAATTCTATTATCATTAATTATTTCATTCTAGTTTAATTAAATAAAGAAGAAAGGAGCTATGATATATTATATATCATAAAAAATTATTATGAAGAAATTAACAAGTTATAATTTTAAAAAATTAGGAGGAGCTATTGAATTATTTAGTATTCCATTAAATGATTTATTAGATGATGATTGTACTCAGATTATAATGTCTAAAAATTTATTTAATGCATTTGATAATAGCTCAAAAAGTAAAAAACATTATGACAAAACTACATCTTTAGCACTATTTAGATATATTGTATTTTTATACAATGATACAATAGAAACAACAAAAAAATATGGGGCTTTAACATATTTAAAAAAGATAATAGATTCATTAGATTATATTACACCACCTCAAATTATGGAATTATCTTTAAAAAGTTTAAACTCCATACTTGATCAAAAGCCTCGGTAAGATAAAAAAGAAATATTTAAGTATCAAAAATGCTAGACATACCTTAACAAATAACGAGCTTAATATTTTTTGTTATATTTTAAAAAATAACAATAATTATGTAAGTTTATCAGATGCTAAGAAAAGATATAATTATATAAAATCTATATATAATAACAACTCTATTTTACAAGATAATGTTAGTTATTTATCTTTTCTAAAAGAATTAGCAAAGTATGATTACGACACTACTATAAATTTAAGGATGTATAAAATACTTGATATTTTCAATCTACATGATGTAAACTTTGAAAATATCAATGAAAGCAAAAAATTAATTAATGATTATAACAATATAATATTAAATAGTACATTATAATTAACATATTATAATTAAACTAGAATGACCGCAAAAAAAGTGCACTTAAAGTGCACTTTTTTACATCATTCCAAACTTTTTTGTTGACGCTCTAAAAGTTTGATTGCAAAGTTTACTCCAAACTTTATATTCTTGCATATCCTTATCTATTATTTCTACATGATATACATCTTCAGATAATTTTATTATTCTTATAATATCATTTTCTTCATAATCTATATTAATTAGTTTTTCACTCATAAATGTTAAATATGATTGTCCTGGTTTATATATTATTTTTGCATCTTTATCGTCTAATTTATCATTATTTTTTGCATCAACTATTTCTAAATCTATATTTTTGACTTTATATAATGTTCCATTTATTTCTTCATTTTGTGCTTCATCAAGTCCAAAAAATTCTGGTATCATTGTCTTTATATAATTAGGTACTCTTATTGCTTCAGGTTCTTTGGAATTTTTAGATGAAAGTTCAAAAATTAAATTAGATACATTATTCAAATTTAATTTTTTTACTTTAACTAACTCGTCTTGATCTTCGGGCAAAATTTCCTTCTTTCTTTTTAGTGTCTTTTTAGGTGCTTTTTCTTTAGTTATATCTAATTTTAAATCAGCTTTTGAAAATAGTATATCATTTATATCTAATGATTCATTTGGATCTATCCCATCTAGATCTGATATTTCTTCCTCATCTTCTTCAATTTTCATAATTTCTTCTTGTTTTTTATCTTCTACTTTAGGTAGTTCTTTTTTTGATATTTCATCTTCTTTATAATCTATTGTAATTTCTTCCTGCTTTTTTTGTGGTTGTATTTCATCTTCTGGAATATCTATATCTATTGATATATCTGATAAATCTACTTTTGGTATTTCAACTTCTTTATTTATAATATCATCTGCTACTTCTACAGGATCTTTTTTACTCTCTTCTTTTTGAGGCTTTTTACCTAACAACTCAGATATACTCATAACACTATGATTATATTGTCTTGTGGAAAATATTTCTTTATTTTCTACAAGCTTATTTATTTCATCCTTATCCAACTTATTAAAGCCATCAAGTTCCACAATTTTTAGCAATTCTTTTATTTGTGATTTATATAATTGCTTATCTTCACTATTTTTTAAATCGTATACTATTTGAGTATACAAAGACAAGTCCGTTTGAATTCCACTCTCAGACATATTTGACGTACAAACATACATATATGCTTCATTTGAATATTCAAATATACAAATATTTGAGTCAAATTCATTTATATTATTATTAGAAAAATAATATACATCATTTGTATAAGATAAAAGTCCATCAAGCATGCTTCTTGTTGTTGCCTTTTTATCTATTCCTATCACAAAAAATAACTTAGTTTTAATATCTATTAAATCTTCTTCTATTATTTTATACCCAGTTTCTTTGAAATTACCTATAAAAAAATATGCTTTTTTTGCATTATTTTCTAAACAATTAGAAATAGCATTTGCTATTGTATTCTCATTTTCTCTTTGCATTATTATTTTTACTTGCATAATAACTATTACACTCCTTATTTAATACTTATATGATATAATAAAAAGAAAAAAAAGTAAAGACTTTATTATTTAAAGTCTTTATATTTTGATGACTTTCCAAGTCCTGGTAACGTCATAATATTTCCAGCATACGCAACAATAAATCCAGCTCCAGCATCAATTTTTATATCTCTTATAGTAATTGTAAAATCTTTTGGTCTTCCTAATATTTTTGCATCATCTGTAAGAGAGGATGGAGTTTTTGCTATGCATATTGGTAACTTACTATATGAATTATCATTTGCAATTTCTATATTTTCAATAGCTTTATCTAAAAACTTTACTTCCTTTGCGCCATATATTTCTCTACAAATTATTGATATTTTTTCTTGTATAGATTCTTCAAGACTATATAGTGGTTCATATTCTGATACAGTTTTATCTAATATTTCAGCAACTTTATTTGCAAAATCTACTGTACCTTGAGATCCCTTTTCAAAGCATTGTGATATTTCTACTTCAACCCCATATTTTTTAGTAAATTCTCTTAAAAACTCTATTTCTTTTTGAGTATCTGTTTCATATTTATTTATGCATACCATAACAGGTACACCATATTTTTGCATATTTTCAATATGTTTTCCTAAATTAACACTTCCCTTTTCTAAAGCTTCTAAATTTTCTTGCGTTATATTATCCATATTAACATTTCCATTATACTTTAATGCTTTTACTGTTGCTACTATAATGGCTAAGTCTGGTTTTAAAGATGCTTTTCTACATTTTATATCCATAAATTTTTCAGCTCCCAAATCTGAGCCAAATCCAGCTTCCACTATACAATATTCTGCAAGTTTTAATCCAAGCTTTGTTGAAATCACAGAATTACAGCCATGTGCAATATTTGCAAATGGTCCAAGATGAACAATACAAGGTGTTTCTTCAATTGTCTGTACTAAATTAGGTTTTAACACATCTTTTAAAAGTGCCATCATTGCTCCAACAACTTCAAGTTCTCTTGCATATACAGGTTTATTATCTAATGAAAAAGCTACAAGTATATTACCAAGCATTTTTCTTAAATCTTCTTTATTTTGTGCTAAGCAACATATTGCCATAATTTCAGAAGCTGCTGTTATTTCAAATCCTGTATTATAACTTAATTTTTTACCATTTATTGTGATGTCTCTTAGAGATCTATCATTCATGTCTATTACTCTTTTTATAAATATTTTATCTTTATCTATATTTAATTCATTTCCATTATATATATGATTATCTATTACTGAACACAATAAATTGTTTGCTGATGTAATAGCATGAAAATCTCCAGTAAAATGTAAATTTATATCTTCTTGTGGTTCTACAGTCGCTTTTCCTCCACCAATAGCTCCACCCTTTATTCCAAAGACAGGTCCTAAAGATGGTTCTCTTAGCACAACTATTGACTTTTTTCCTATTCTATTTAATCCCATACTAAGTCCTATTGATTGAGTTGTTTTTCCTTCTCCAAAAGGTGTTGGATTAATTGATGTCATAAGTATTAACTTTCCATCTTTTTTATTTTTAATTTCCTCATAATATTCATCTGATATTTTAGCTTTATATTTTCCATAAAGCTCTATTTTCTCATCTGGAATTTTAAGCATTTTACTTATCTCTTCTATTTTCTTCATAAAAGCGCCCCCTTTTAAAAAAATCTGTAATAAAATTACAGATTTTTACTAGCAACATCTGTATTGCTACTATTATATTATTTTAAATTATATTTGTCAATTTAAACAAATATAACATAATTATTCTCCACTCTTTCCAGATTTTAATCTCAAATATCCAAGCTCAAACCATTCATTATATGCAAGATTTAATCTAAATACAACTTTAGGCTTTGCACCTGCCCTATTTTTATCTACTACACATGCATAATATCTAACATTTGGATCTTTAAATCGCTCTAAGTCAAAAAATTTAGTATCAACTTCTTCCTTAGAATATTCATAATCATCTAAATTCTCATTATGTATTTGTTTAATGAGCATTAAAGTATCTAATACTTCTTTTACTGTTCTACTTACTGCTAAGTCATTAACATTTAAGTTTATTGGCAAAGTAGAGCTTTCTGTAAGTTGCAATGATGAACAAATAAATATTTTTAAATTTTGTGCTAAATTAGATAATATTGTAGCTGTTCTTTTTATTTCTTCTCCACTTCCAATATGCTCTGTATCTGTTTTTAATGTATCATAAAACATATATTCAACTTTATATCTATAATAATAATTTGTAATAACTTTTTTTAATTCATCATTTGTATGATCAGTAATATTAATAAAATAAATTGAATTATTTATTTGTTTATCTAACCAATCTGTTGCTGCAGTTACTTTATTAAACTCAGTAGATACTCTTGTAAGTCTATTTACAAACTCTTCTTGAGTTTCATTTTCCTTTTTTAATACAAATCCTTCCTCATCAACTTCTACATCACTTGGGTTATCTGGTCTATATTTACATTCTAAAAGCTCTCCCTCTGTCTTTCTTATTTCTTGCCCATGTAACTTTTGAATTGCAGGATTATTTATTATAGTGGTTATTAAACAAAGTCTTACTTTTTCTTCAGACATTTCGTTAGATATAATTAGCACTTTCTTTTTATGTACAAAAGCTATGTATGCTGCAAGACTTATAGTAAATCTACTCTTACCTGAATTTGATGGCATAGCATATGCCATAGTTTCTCCGAGTCTTACTCCTTTAAATACAGAAGATAATATTTCAAAAGGCAATTTTAAGCCATTTGTTAATGTATTATCTCCTTTTACCAAAAAGCTTGTTAATCCATCATTTAATATAGCACTTTTAAATTTTGCCGTTGCAGTTATTTGCTCAATTGCTGCTTCTACTTCTTCTGTTGTCATTTGATCATATAATTCATAATGAGTTATATTAACAATTTCATCTTTTATTTCTTGTATTGGCATTCCATTATATGCTTTTCTTAATATAAATATTTTTTTTAACTCTGTATATATCTTCTCAAAATTATATTCCTTTTGTGCAACACAATTTTTTAATTTATTTTTTAAAACATATACATCTCCAGAATCAACAGCAAAGTTAAATCCTTCTTTTGCTTGACTTGGTGCATACGCTTCGCCCTCTGTAAATAATACACCTTTATATATATTCATCATTCTAGGATCCGCAAATAAACAAATACTTAAAACATAATAATACATACTAATAGCTGCTGGATTATTTAATAATAAACCTATATATATGCACTCTAAATCTAATCTTCTTAATTCTTCTGGATAATTAAGACCTACTTCAGGATCTATAAAATTTTTTATATCATGTTGTTCTTGCGCATCTGAAGCTTTTTGATTATGAGTGACACCTGGTGTAACATAATTTTTTTCTTCTGGTTCTTTTTTCATTTTTCTTAATGCTTCTTTTAAATCTTCATCGTTTATTAAATCTTCTAGTTTACTTTTAGCATCAGAAATGTCATATTTTCCAGAAACCTTGCCTAAATTTCCATACTTTTTTTCTAAATCATTAATATCCATATATACCTCTCCCTTATATATAAAATTTTATTGCATTTTTTTAAATTTGTAAAGTAAATCTAAATTTTAACTAAAAAAATCTCTATATATAATATAAGCAAATATATTGTATTAAATAACAATTATTTTCTTTTATCTATATAGAGATTAAATTTTAAGATTTTACTGCTTTTATTACCTCTTTAGTAACCTTAGTTTTATCTAATTTATTTGCTACAAATACAAAAATTCCAACTGCTATAAATGTTATAGCATATATTAATATACTCATTTTCCAATTTCCAAGTGATAGATGTTCTCCAGCAATAGTAGAAGATATTACAGAAGGAAATCTAACAAATGTAGATATTAATATAAATCTTAAAGGTTTTATAGGTAAAAGACCAGCTATATATAGCAATAAATCTTTAGGTGTACCTGGAATAATAAATAATATAATCATTATATATTCTATTTTTTTAGGGTTCTTAAATATTTTACTTTTTTCAATTTTATCTATTTTTTCTTTATTACAAAATTCATAAACAAATTTTCTACCATATGTTCTTACTAAATAAAATATTACTGTAGTTATAATTGCAACTGATACTGTTATAAAAATATAGCCACCAATAGTTCCATAACACATTCCTGCAAGTATTTCTATAGGCTCGCCTGGTAAAACAATTAAAAATACTTGTGCTACTTGTAGCCCAAATAGCATTAACATTCCCAAAAAACCTGATTCATTGACTCTTTGCTTAAAGGCAACTTGTCCTTCTTCTGTGCTTAAATCTTTAATTACAGGAAATAGGTACAGTATTATTCCTATAAATAATACTATAACCATTCCCATTAATACAATCTTAAAAAAAATTATTTTTTTGCTCTTTTTCATTTTACCATTCCTCATTTATATTCTTTTCAAATTGTACATCTGTTGCAACAAAATAAATACTATATACTAAGAAAAATATACCAAATACAAAACAAATATTTTTAATAATTTCTTTATATGTTACAGCAAGTGTAAATATATTTCCTATAGATAACACTATAGGTACACTAATTAAAACAGGAATTAATATAGGTAATAAAAAATATATAAATATTTGTTTAAAGATTATTTTATTCATATCCATTTCATCCATTCCTAAGTCCTTTAAAACCTTATATCTATATTTATACTTTTCAGATTCACTTAGCTGTTGTATAGCAAGAAGTGTAGCAGATATCATTATTAAAATTAATGATACATATATAGCTGAAAAAGATATAATTGTATAAAAAGATTTTGTCTCACCTATTCTTTGCCCTCTACTTAGTACATTTCCAAGTGAAATTTCTACATCATATTCTTTTTCAATGCCGTCATAAATTCCTACTTGTGGAAAATGATATGTCTTTATATATGAACACAAATCATCATAAAAAGCTTGTGTTGTTTTTTCTTTTGTGTTTACTACTAACTTATACTCCAAATTATTAGATAAATAGTCACTTGATATCTCATTTTCTTTTATGAATTCTATCTCATTATCATTTACAACAAAAAAATATACAAATCCATTAAAACCCAATTGACCTAAATTTATATCTTCAACTTGCTTTATTTTATATTTTTTATTACAAGCAGTAATATAATTGCCATTCTCTTTAATATATTTATTTATATAATTACTTGCTGTAGATATAGTATTGACTATTATTTCATCATTTGAAAGTTCTACACTAGAATAGCCTATCATTTCTCTTAATTTATTATAATCACTTAATTTTATTACATTATCTACCTTGTTATATTTTCTATCTCTTAAACTAGTATCTTTTAAAGCTTCTATTAAAGGTGTTTGTTCTATTGTATATATTTTATACTCATGCATATTAACTACATCAGAATTTTTCTTTATATATTCTTTATACTTGGTAAAATCCCCATCAGTTGTACTTATCATAATTTCAAAAGGATAAAGTATTTCCATTTCATTATTTAGCATATTATTCATAAGCATTGATATATTTAAACCAACTATTATAATTACAAACATAACTGCAAGTGTTGCCATTGTTATGCTCATAGTATTAACTTTAGAAATTAAATTTCTATATAAAAATATATTATTCTTTTTATACTTTCTCTTTTTATTATTAATATAAAAGTCTAATATAAATCCACATATACTAATATAAAATAAATAAATACCAACAATTAAACTAATTAACGCTATTAAAACTAATTTAAATGATACATTTGAGCCAAAACTAAAAGTGTATTTAACTATTAATACCGAAATTAGTAAAAGAATAATTGAAATTACAAAAATAATTTTATTGTATTTAACTTTTTTTATTATATGATTTTCATTTTGCTTTTCTGAATATAACAATTCGTATACATTTGAATTTTTTATCTTTTTTCTGTGCTTTAAAATTATTATCCCATATATTAATATAAAATATAGTATAGTAAGTAATAATGCTTTATAGCTAAAATCCATATTAATTTGATATGGCTGTTTAAAAATATTCATTACCATTGATATGAGCACTTGATATAGCAATATTCCAAATAAAATGCCCGATATTAACGCTATAATACCAATTATAATATTTTCTTTTACAAACATACTTGAAATATCTCTCTTTTCTATTCCAAGTATTTGATATATTGCAAATTCTTTACTTCTCTTTTCAAGCATAAATTTCATTGTATAGTTAATAAGCCAAGAAATGCTAATTGCAATTATAATAGATAAAATTATAATTACTTGCTTAAAGTACTTCATTTGTTGTGAAAGTTCATTAACATCTTTTGAAAAAGCTAAAAAATTAAAGCTAAAAATTAATCCAATAGATATAGTAACTGTTATAAAATAAATAATATAATTTAATGCTTGTCTTTTAGCATTTCTAAAAGATAATTTACCTAACATCTCTAAAATCACCTCCAAGAAGTGATAAGATATCTAAAATATTATTGTAAAATTCTTTTTGAGTTCTCTCTCCTTTCTCTATTTTATTAAATATTTTACCATCTTTTAAAAATAATATTTTATTACAATAACTCGCACAAAAAGGATCATGTGTAACCATCAAAATTGTAGCCTTTAATTTTTCATTCATTTCTTTTAAAATATCTAATAATTGTCTTGCAGACTTTGAATCTAAAGCTCCTGTAGGTTCATCTGCAAGAATTAATTTTGGATTATTTATTATAGCTCTTGCCACTGCACATCTTTGTCTTTGACCACCAGATATCTGATATGGATATTTATTTAAACTATCTTCTATTCCAAGTTTTAAAGCTAGCTCAAATACTTTATTATCTATATCTTTTTGTTGTACTTTATTTATTGTAAGTATTAAAGCAATATTTTCTTCTACTGTTAATGTATCTAATAAATTAAAGTCTTGAAATATAAACCCTAAATTTTCTCTTCTAAATTTTGCTATATCTTCTTCTTTTATTTTTGTTATATCTTTATTTTCTAAATAAATATGTCCTGAACTTACACTATCTATTGTTGATATGCAATTTAATAGAGTTGTCTTTCCACTACCACTAGCTCCCATTATTCCTATAAACTCGCCACTATTTACATTAAAACTAATACCATTTATAGCTTTTGTTATATTTTCTTTATTTCCATAATATTTTTGGATGCTTTCTACTACAAGTAAATTTTCCATTTTTTATGCACTCTCCTTTAAAAATATTATATTATTAAGATTTTTATTTTAATATACTAGTTTCTTAAATTAGACTTACAATTTTGTAAGGATATTTTTAAAAAATTATCTTATATATTCATATTTTGGTATTATTATTTTTACTATTGTATACTCACTCTCACTACTTTCTATTTGTATAACAAGACCTAACTCATCACAAAGTTTCTTACACAAAAAAAGTCCAATTCCTGTAGATTTAATATTTCTTCTACCATTAGTTCCTGTAAATCCTTTTTCAAACACTCTATTTATTTCACTACTTTTTATACCTATTCCATTATCTTTTATATATAAGCAAACATTTTCTTTATTTTCCATTTGATATATAGAAATAATTGGACCATTGCTATTGCTCTTATATTTTATACTATTAATTACAATCTGATTTAATATAAACTCTAGCCATTTTTCATCAGTATATACTTTTATATCCAAGTCTTCAATTTCAATTTTTATTTTATTTTGAATTAAAGCATTCTTATTTTTAGATATAACATTATTTACACATTCATTTAAGGATGTCTTTTTTATCATATAATCATTAGATACACTATCAAGCCTTGCATAAAACAATGCTTGTTCAACATAATTATTTATCTTAGCATTCTCCTCAATAATCTTTCTAGTTATATTATTTCTATTATTATTACAATATAAATCTATAGATGTTATTGGAAGTTTTATTTCATGTACCCAGCTTTCTATATATTCTTTATACTCTTTTTGCTTTCTTTGAGACTGTGCAATTTTATCTAACATAGATTTATTTGCAAGCTTTAATATTTTATAATATTCAAGTAACTCACAATTACTTGGTTTTTTCATTATTTCTCCTATTAAATATTTTTCATCTAGTTTATCTATTGTTTGTTTAAGTTCTTTTATTATTCTGTTTTTCTTATTATAATTTAAAAACATGATAAATACTGCTATAAATGTAGTAATTGCAGTAATTAAAATGATTTCCGAAGTTCCCACATTAATAGCATCTAAATATAATACCATAAATAAACAATATATTTCATATACTAAAATATATAATATTTTATCTTTAATATATTTTACTAAACTCATACTAGTTTATACCCCTGTCCTCTCTTTGTTTCAATCAAGTCTTTTACATGTATTTGAGATAATTTTTCTCTTATCCTAGTAATATTTACACTTAAAGTATTATCGTCTATATACAATTGGTTATCCCACATATATTCTACTATATCTATTCTAGGAACTATCCTATTACTATTTTTTATTAAATAATACAATATTTTAAATTCTGTTCTAGAAAGTTCCATTTTACTTTCTTTATACGATACTGTAGAATCTAATATATTTAATACTATATCTTTATACTTTACATTTATTTCATCTTCCTCTTTTTGATATGTTCTACTTAAGATATTCTTTATCCTAGCAAGTAATATTGGAATGTTATATGGCTTTTCTATATAATCATCTCCACCTATCATTATTCCATTTAATTCATCCATAGAATTATTTCTACTTGTAACAAAAATAATTGGTATTTTAGAAACCGCTCTAATTTTACTACATATATGATATCCATCTTTATCTGGTAAATTTATATCTAATAATACAAGATTTGAATTACTATTTAAAATTTTCTCTTCCACATCATTAAATTCCTTTATTACTTCAACTATATATCCACTATTTTCAAGTAATATTTTTAGTTCTTCTCTAATTTGTATGTCATCTTCTACAATTATAATTTTATACATCCTTGCCTCCTTATGCTATGACATCTATTTTATTTGTATATATTCTATTCATATAATCATCATTATAATGCGTATCTATAAACTTTTCAAACTCATTAGACGGTGGAATATTATTCATTCTTTCTTTTTGTCTTATACCTGCAATACATGATATTGAAATATTAAATACCATAAAAAGCATAACAAAATATGTAAGTATTTTTACTTTCTTTTGACATATAATTTGATCAATTTTTTCTATTAACGGACTAATATATGCTATATATAATACTCCTGCAATCCCCCAATATGTACAATGTAATAAGCTTGTCCTACCATCAATGTTAAAAGGTAGATTTGAGTAATTCCATGATACTGTATTAAATAATCTTTGTTGAATATATGAGCATAAAAACTCTACAACTCCACCTAAAATCATTGTATAGAAAAAAGCATAAACTTTATTCTTACATTTTACCTTACTAAAAAATAAATAATATATCACAGCACCTATACCATATACTGGTATAAATGGTCCATATAAAAGCCCCTGTCTTGATTCAAAAAATCCCTTCTGTACAAATACAACAATCATTTCTGTAATATATCCTATAATACATCCAATAACAAATATCCAAAAAATCTTCATTATTTCTTTAATTAATTTATTGTCTTTCATAATTATTTCCCCTTTACAATTATTATAACGACAAAAAATTAATTTAGATATCAATTTATATTTATTTTTCCTTACAGTTTTGTAAGAAAAAATAGACACCTTTAAAGATGCCTATTCATAATTTTTAACATATTCTTCAAAATCTTTTATATATCCTTTTCCACTTCTTCTTTTTACTTCAACCTTATGACATTCTATGTCAAATCCATTTTCAGTACGCACAAATCTATACAATATTCTAAGTTGTGATGAATTTTCTGCAACAAATTTATATGTATAAAAACCTTTTCCTAACACATCATACTTTATAGCATCATTATTAAATATCTTTTCAAAAGGTGTACCTGTACTTTCAAATGTTGTTATTTGTCTTTCCAATTTTTTTAAAGCCCGATTTATTAATTCTTGTTCTTTATTATCAAACTTTTTTAACTCTAATATAAATTTTATCACAAGACTCCTCCTTATAAATAAAAAAGATAGAGATAACGATATAATGATAAAACCCTTGTGTAAAGGTGGGTATCTTGTTGCAATCATTAGGATCCTCAAAACATAGAGTCTTCGACACAGATTACATTATTCCTGATTCCCTATCATATGCTTGTAGATTTTCATATACTTTGTTTCTCTATCTACTTATATTGTAACATTAAATTTTAATTAAGTAAATAGTATATTGATAAAATATTTTGGTAAAATATAGAATATTAATTTATTAAATGTTATAATTAAAATATAAATTTGAGGTGATTTTATGAATAATTTAATTATTGGAATTATTTCATTTTTTATTATATTTATAATCCAAATACTTTTTATACTAATAAAAAGTAAATCTAAAATTACGCTAAAAATATTTCTAGCTTTTATATCCTCTCTTTTACTAAGTTTTATTATTTTCTTTATTAGTACAATTATATTTTTAGGTGATAATTTATCTATATAGGAGGTTAAATTATGATTAAACAAAATATTTATAAAATATTATATATAATTTCTTTGTTATTATTTTTTGTATTTATTATTATGCTATGTATAGACTATGCAAACTATAATCCTTTTGAAACATCTGCTCCTTTCTATGCATTTGTTATTGTACGATTAGTAGAATTTGTTGTTCCAAGTATTTTACTTTTACTTATTGGTAAAATTATAAAGAAAAAATATAGTATAAGGACTCATGAATAAAATCATGAGTCTTTTTTATATTAAAATAAAAATGCAACTAATTGTTTTTTATATTATATTCCAAATAACTTAATTTTTCATATAGTATAGATTATCATTTACTTTAGTGATATAATTAGCACATACGTGCTTAAATAGTACAAATAGGAGTGATATTTATGATAGATATGCATATACACACAACATATTCTGATGGAGATAAAACATTAGAAGAAGTATTAAAAATGTGTGAAGAAAAAAAGCTAGAATATATATCAATAACAGATCATAATACTTGTAAGGGATATGAAGATGAAGCTATGTATAAAAATATCTTTTCAGGTAAAATAATAAAAGGTGTTGAAATGAACGCAACATTTAAAAATAAGAAGATAGAAATTCTAGGATATAAAATAAAAAAGCCTGAAATAATAGAAGAATGGTCAAAAAAATTCTTTTCAGAAGAAGTATTAAAAAAACAGCAAGAAGAATCAAAAAAGAAATTACTTGATATATGTGATAAAAAAGGACTTATTTACGATGAAAGTAAAATAGAAAAAGATATTCCTGTAACTGATTATATAACCATTTATATTTATAAAGAGCTAATAAGACACAAAGAAAATTATGATATTCTTGGAGAGTTTGCACAATCATTAAATACTTTCATTAGAAAAGGATTAATGAATCCAGACAGTGAATATTATACTGGCTCAGATAATACTCCAAAGCCACAATATAATGATGTAATAGATATAATACATAAAGCTGGTGGACTAGCTTTTTTAGCACATCCATTTGAATATAGATTTGATGATACATTAACTTTTATAAATGAACTTAGAAAAGAAAAAGAATTAGATGGAATTGAATGTTTTCATCCATCTGCAAATGAAAATGAAATGAAAATTTTAGTAGATTATGCAAAGAAAAATAATATGTATATTAGTGGTGGTAGTGATTATCATGGAAGCAAAAAGCCAGACATTGAAATTGGAACTGGTAGAGGAAATTTGAACATACCTAAAGAAACTATAGAAAATTGGGTAAAACCATAGAAAAATTTAAATTCATATTAGTATAAAAAGCTTATCAAAAATGATAAGCTTTTTTGCTATATAACTTTTAATACTTAAATTAATATATTATAAATACAAAAAAATTATAGGTTAAAAAGTTTAAAAAACATTTTAACCTATAAAAATTTACTATATGGAGGCACCTATCAGATTCGAACTGATGATCAGGCTTTTGCAGAGCCGTGCCTTACCACTTGGCTAAGGTGCCATTAATAAATTATATTAAATATATATTTTTTTATTACAAAAATATATAAAATGGAGCGGGAAACGGGGCTCAAACCCGCGACCTCTGCCTTGGCAAGGCAGCGCTCTATCAACTGAGCTATTCCCGCAAAAAACTGGTGGTCAGAGAGGGAATCGAACCCCCGACACGGGGATTTTCAGTCCCCTGCTCTACCGACTGAGCTATCTGACCGATAATTTTGGCGACCTGAATGGGGCTCGAACCCACGACCTCTAGCGTGACAGGCTAGCGTTCTAACCAACTGAACTACCAGGCCATAAACAAATAAATGGTGGGCACTACAGGGCTCGAACCTGTGACCCCCTGCTTGTAAGGCAGATGCTCTCCCAACTGAGCTAAGCGCCCACTTATCTTGACATGTATTATTATACCTAATCAGTAGGATTTTGTCAATAGTTTTAAAAGAAAAATTAGAAGTAATAATGAATGTACAAACATTTTAAAATGTTTGTACATTCATTAAAATCTATTTTATGTATCTTATATTTTTTATCATTTCAGGATTATCACTACTTCTAATTTCTTTATTTTCAATATTAATTATTTTTAAACTATCTTCTTCATTAATTTGTAAATATTTATCCTTTAAAAAGCTTATATTATCTATATAACTTTCTGAGCTATATAATATATTACTACTTCCTGCTTTATTTATTAACATCACTTTATCTTTTTCATTTGTTAAATAAATATAATTAGAAGAATTATATGGAATAAAATATACATCATTTTTTATAGAGTTTGTAATTTCTTTTGTATAAAAATTATATACTCCTTTAAAATTGTTTTCATCGTCTATTTGAACATCATATACTAATTTATTTCTTTCATAATAATCATAATAATAAATTTCTTTAACATTATCTTGTATATTAGTTTCATTTTTCTGCATATCAATTTGAACAAGTGTATTATTTTTAGATAAATATATCATATCATTTTTTATTATAATTTTTTTTGATGTTACATTATTACAAATTTCTTCTATGTTATTATCTGTATATTTAAATAATATACCATTACTAATATAATATACATCTTCGTTATATACTTCAAAACTATCTACAATACAAGCTAAGTTGATCTGTGATTCTATATTATATTCTCTATCAAGTGGTATTACAGATATAGTACCTGTATCTTTTTCTAACAAATACAATTTTCTATTATAATACAAATAATCATATTCTTTTGAGTCATCTATACTAGTAATATTTATATATTCATCTGTTCCTTTTATTGCAACCACATTAGAATCAGAAATTCCAAAAGCATAAATTCCATTTAATTCATCATTTAAGTACTCATATTCTTCTTTCATTTTATCTTCTTCATCTAAATGTGAATAATATAATTCTTCATCCGAATTTTTTTGTGTATTACTATAAAAATTTAATATTTTTACAGTTAAAAATGTCAATACTATAAAAATAAAAATTACTAAAATTATAGTAATTATACTTGATCTTTCCTTTACTTTTCGCTCCATACTATTCCCTCTTATAAAAATAATAGCATTAACCCACAAAAAAATCAATAAAAAAGAACTCATACTTAATAATATGTGTTCTGTTTTATATGGAGCGGGAAACGGGGCTCAAACCCGCGACCTCTGCCTTGGCAAGGCAGCGCTCTATCAACTGAGCTATTCCCGCATTTTTAGTGTAATGCTATTATACACTAAAATTTTTCAAAAGTAAATAGTTTTTATCAATCATCATTAATACTGCTTTTTTTCATTAACATATATATACTAAGTCCTATAGCAAATCCAAGTAACCATCCACCAATTATATCTCCAGCATAATGTACACCTAAATATATTCTAGTAAATCCTATTACAATTACTAACAATATCATCAATAATATTAATGGATATTTTATTTTTTTGCTTTCAATAAATTTATACGCATAAATAATAAGTACTGTATATAAAGCCATATTAACCATAGCATGTCCTGATGGAAAGCTATATGAATTTTCTGTAACAAGTCTTAATATATCTGGTCTTTCTCTTGCAAAAATTAATTTTAATATAATGTTTAATACAAATGACGTACTTACTGCTAGACTAACTGGAAGTCCCAATTTATTTCTTAATTTAGGTATTAAAAATATTGTAAAACATATTAAAGATATACCTATTGGTCCTCCAAAATTAGTAATAAGAATTAAAACATTTGTAAGTATATCTGACATATGTTCGACACTTTCAAAATATATCCATGACTCAAAGCCAGATAATATATCTGCATTTATTGCAACTGCCAATATTATAAATAAAATAATAGACATTACTATAAGTAAAACATTCTTTTTGCTCATTTTTTCCTCCATATAGTTAAATATTTTATATCTAAAAAAAATAAAAATCAATAGTTTTAATTTTGAGAATTCAAACAATAAAACTATTGATTTTACATTCCTTTATGAAAATAATCCACAAGCATTTTTATTATTAACCATAAACTTAATATAAATGCTGCTATAAAATATATATTTCTTAATATCTCACTTTCTACCATACTTGCACCAAGTAACAAAGCCGCATCTAATACACCAATTATTATTTGATGAAGCATACTTTCAAGCTTATCTATCTGTCTATCAGAATTAGTCATTTCAATATCAAATTTTGTTTCTCCTCTATTTATATCAGTTATTAAATTAAGAAGTTCGTTAGGAATTTTGGGTAAACTATTTCCAAGACTTAATATATCTCTTCCTGCTTTTGATATTGTATCTTTTGACATTAATTCATTTATACTTTCCTCTCTAATTTTATTAGATAACACCATAAATAAGTTTATATTAGGACTAACAGACTCTAAACTTCCTTCTATTACACCTATTCCACGTATTAACATTGTAATATTTCTATCAAGTTTTAAATTATGCTTTCTTAACATATTAAACATACTATTTATAAATTCCATAGTATTTATATCGTTTATATTAGTAGTAGCATTTTTATCTAAAATCTGCTCTATATCTATCCTTAACTTAGTATGATCTATTTGGTAATTTGATACTGACATAGACACAAGAGTTCTTTCTACCTCATAAATATCATTTTTAACAATTGCCTTCATGCAATTTTTAAGCAAAGACTTATTTCTTGCACTAAGTCTTCCCATCATACCAAGGTCTAAATAAATGATTTTACCATCACGGATTAATATATTATCTAAATGAGGATCTGCATGAAAGAATCCATCATCAATTGCCTGTTTAATATAGTTATTTGCAAGTTTTAATCCTATTTCTTCTAAATCATATCCACATGATAATAATTTATCTTTTTCGTCTAATTTAATTCCCTCTATATATTCCATTACTAAAACACGTTTAGTAACTAAATTTTTATAAACTTTGGGAGCACCTATATATACAATATCTTTATTGTTTTCTGCAAATTCTTCAAGATGACTTGCTTCTATTTCAAAATTCATCTCTTCTTTTGCAACACTAAACATCTCATCAATAGCTTCTGTTAAATCCATAACCTTAATAATACTATTTAAATGTAATATATTAATGGCTTTTTTTATTAGTTTAATATCCATAGACATAGTCTCGTAAATATTTTCTCGTTGAACTTTTATAACCACTTTATCGCCATTTATAAGAGTAGCTTTATGCACTTGAGCTATTGATGCAGAACCTAGTGATTTTTCATCAATATCTGAAAAAATTTCATATATATTTCCAAATTCATCTTCTAAAATTTCTTTTATCTTTGAAAAACTCATTGGACTTACATTAGATCTTAATTTTGACAACTCATCACAATATTCTTTAGGTAATATATCGTATCTGCTAGACATTATTTGTCCAATTTTTATAAATGTAGGTCCAAGTTTTGAAAGAGTATTGTATAACTTTTCAGGTGTTATACCTCTTATTAAATCACTATCTTTTAAAATAGTGATTATTTCCTTAAGTCTTTCCTTTTCTTTCATAATATCAACCTTACTTATTATTCTTTATCTTTAGTTTCTATTTTCTTTTCTTCCTTTTTATCTGATTTTTTTAACATTTCTTTTAATTCTTTTTTGTCTTCTTCACTCATATTATTTATTATATCTACTAATTCTTCTTTTGTTGTTGGAGCAACTTCAACAGTAACATTTTCTTTTATTTTCTCTTTTAAATCCCTTTTTAATTCCTCATTTTTGATCATTCCCTCTTTATATAAATTTTCTCCTTTTTCTAATAATTCCTTTTTTAATTCCATAGCTTTTTCACCAGTTAATGATATAGCTCCAAGTCCCATTAATAATACATTTTTTAATTCTTCTTTCATATTAAATTACCACCTTTCTAAAATCTATTATATCACATTTTATATTATATAAATAAAAGTATTTTATATACTATTTAAATGCTTCTTCTAAACTTTTACGTATTTCTTGATTTTCTTTACTATATTTACCAAATTCAAAATCCTTTTGACATTGCTCTTCAACATAATCTATTACTTTATCCACTGCATCATGCAATCGTGTATTCATTTCATCTGATCTACTTTCATAACAATCATTTAGTCTTTGCTCTGTCATACCTATTTTTCCTCTTACTTCAACTTCAGATAAATCATCTAATTGTAATTGTTTTATTACATAACTCTCTAACTTTAGTAATACATCTGCATTGTTTTGAGAATTTTTTTGTATAGATTTTTTAGATGATTCTTCAAAAATATTACTAGTTATTTCTTTAGTATTATTTCTATATTGATTTATTTCATCTTCATTAGGATCTTCATATAATATATCTGTTTCTCTTTTAAATTCTTGAATTATACTTACCTTTTTATCTTCAAATTCTTCTTCTCTAAATTCATTATCTTTTCTTTTTAATTCTGATTTTGCATCTTCTATAATTTGAGATAATATTGCTTTTTTTTGATTATAATTATATTTGTTTTCTTGTATAAGCTGTTCTATATTTTCTTCTAGATCTTTTATTACATTGTCAATATCTTCATCATCAACATGTATTACATTGTTCATTTCAATTATTGATAAATATCTTGCAATTTCGTCTCTTACATCAGATTGAATATTTCTTCTCTTTAATTCTTTATCTAGTTCTTCTTCCATATTATATCTCCTCTTTATTTTTTCTAAATATTTCGTTATAATGCTGTAATGATAACTCTTTATTTACAACTTTAGATTCTAAATTTTTCAAAAACTCTTCTCTTTTTTCTTGATTATTTTTTTCTTCCATAAAACATTCTCCTTATATGAATAGAATAACAAAAATTCAAATTTTTTTCAACATGTATAATACATATTTTTCATTTTAAAAATACAATATTAATTTTAATAATTAAAACTAATATTGTATTTACATTTATATTTATAGTAATCCTTTATAATATTTCCATGCTATTATTCTAAAAACACTATGATCTATATTTTCTTGTGTAATAGTTCCTTCGTTTATTGCATTTTTAATATCATTATATGCTTGTTCATAATCTGTTGTAATTAACATATCATTTCCAGCAAGTATTGCTTTAACTGCTGGAGATTCATCAACATAATACTTTATTGCTCCCATATCCAAATCATCTGTCATGATAACTCCTGTAAATTTTAAATCATCTCTTAAAATATTATGTATATTCAAAGATAATGATGCTGGTGTATTTTCTTCCACTTGACTAATAATATTATGTGAAACTAATATAGCTTCTGCACCTTCTTCTATTCCAGTCTTAAACGGCAAAAAATCTACACTTTCAAATTGCTCTAATGATCTTTCATCTATAGATATTCCGGTATGCGTATCTTTATTATTACCATATCCAGGAAAATGTTTTAATACATAAGATACACTACTTTGCTTACTTGCTTTAATAACTGTTTGTATAAAAGTAGATGTTTCACTTGCATCTCTTCCAAAAGAACGATCATATATAAAATCAGAAGGATCAGTTGATACATCAGCTACTGGAGCTAAATTAACATTAATTCCTAAACTAGATAATAATTCATTCATCTCCAACGTTGTCGATTCTATTTTATCATATCCACCACTTTGATATAATTGTTGCGGTGAAGGAAATCTCTCACTACGTAAATTAGGATTATTACTAATTCTAACTACTGTTCCTCCTTCCTCATCTACAGCTATTATCATAGGAATTTTAGAACTATCTTGATAACTTTGAATTTTAGCTGATAATGATTCTTTTGTTTCATTTTGAGTATCACGACCAAAAAGTATATATCCACCCAAATTATATTTAGCAATATCTTCTATTTGATTTGTTTCTGGAACTCTGACTAAAAGTAATTGCCCTATTTTTTCATCTCCAGACATCTCTTTTAATTTTTTATATACATCTACATAATATTTACTAAATAAGCCTTTATCATTCCATTCAACCGGTACTCTATTTTCATTATTTATTACTTTAATATTATGTACTAAAGCTATTTGTTCAATTTCAGCTAATAATTCTCCCTCATAATCAATAGATATAGTATCTCCTAAAAAAACATTATCTAAATTTATATCTTCTGTATTAAAAGTAAATTCTACATTATTTGTATCTTTTATTGTTATTTCACTATCAGATATATTATAGACTGTACCATTTATTGAATTTAAAGTAACTTCTTCTTCATTATCTATCTGCATATTTAAAAATCTTGTATATACAAAAATTACAACTAAAATAATTAAAATTATAATTAAAATAACAATTATTTTCTTTTTCATATTAACGCCTCCTATTAATTATTTTATCCCACATTATAAAAAAAATCTATAAATTTATTTTACAAATTATAGTTTTAAACATGATTATAAATATTGTAAAAAATAAAGTGTTACACCAATTGTAACACTTTAAAATCTAATTATATTATTTTTTACATATTTTATACGTTAAATCATCTGATATTTTTACTATAGATGATACATCTATATTTGAAGGTAAATTTTTATCTGAAATAAGTATATGCTTTAACATCTCTTTATATATGCCTTGATATATTATGTTGATATTTTTTAGTGTAATATATTTCTTAGACACATCTTTTGAAAATTGAATTATTTTATTGTAATTTTCCCTTAAATTAGTAATAATTTCATTTTCATTCTCCACTGGATTATAATCAAGTACAACACTTGCTAGCATGGAATGTTTAACATTATATGATGCCAGCTTCCATTCTTGATCTCCATGAAATATTGGTCTAAATTTATAAAAATACCTAATTTTACTCTCATTATTCCAGCTAATTGGAGTCATTCTTCTATATTTTGTCCCTATACTATATTGAAAATTTCCTGGAATCATCTTATTAAAAAATACATTATTTAATAGATAATTTATTGCCTTCGCTTTCTCATCATCTGAGCTCCCGACTATGTACATTGTTAATTCTAACAATATCCCACCTAAAATCGATAAAATAATCGATTACTTTTTTTGTTTGTTCTTTCTTTTCCATATGAACCTCCTTATTATTAAATTTTCTTTAGGATTAAAAAACATAATGTGCATAAATTTTATCATAGTTTTTTTTTTATGTCAAATACTTATTTAAAAATATGTGATTAAATATTATATAATATTCTTTTTTATAAAAATATAGTAAATACTAAAAATAAGAGACTTAATAACACTATTTACATTAAATCCCAGTTATGTTATTAAATCTCTTATTAAAAATTAAACTTATTTAAAGTTTGCAATGAGTTCTTCTTCATTTATTTCTGTTTTTTCCATTAAATAATCTACAACATTAACCATTTTTTCTTTATTTTCTTCAATCAATTTTATAGTTTCTTCAAAACATTCCTGTAATATTTTATTTTCTTCTATATATACTAATTTTGATACTTCTGATGTCATATTATTAATAACTGCAAAACCTAGATCTGACATGCCATAATATCTTATCATATATTCAGCAATTCTTGTAGCCTTTTTTAAATCTGAACTATTACCATTTTCATATGATCCAAAAAACACTTTTTCAGCACACATACCTGCTAATGAAATTTTAATTTTATTTCTTAACTCTTCTTTAGATTCAGTATATCCCTCAGAAGCTATGCTATATTGAACATATCCTAATGTTCCTGTTCCTTCTGCATTTATAGTTATTTTCTTTATTCCCGCTTTTTTAGTTAAAAGTAGTCTTACTACTGCATGTCCAACCTCATGAGCTGCTGTTCTATATAAATCATCTTTACTTATATTATCAATATCAATCATGTTTTCTCCATTTAAAAGTAATTTTGTTATTTCTTTTATTGTTGGTATATCTTCTTTTTTTATTATTTCTAAATTATCTGAACAATTCTTTGCATGCTTTAAAAAAGTCTCTTGTAAAACTCTATCAACAAATCTACCATTACCAATATTTTCTACATTTTCAAAGTATTTCATAATTTTCATAACTTCAGCCTTAGCCTCATTTTCTAATATTAAGTTTGCTTTTGATACTTTTAATTCAAATATCTCCATTAATTCCTTATCTGAATAGTCTTTAAAATCAAATATATATCCTATTCTTGAAGTAATTCCAGGATTCATGTCTAAAAATTCACCCATTTCTTTTTTGTATCCAGCAAATATAACTATCAAATCATCTTTATTGTCTTCCATTGCTTTAATTAATGTAGCTATTGCCTCTTTGCCATATCCACCTCTATCTGTACTATCAGCCAAAGTGTATGCTTCATCTATAAATAATACACCTCCCATTGCTGATTCAATTACATTAGAAGTCTTTATAGGAGTTTGCCCAACATATGGAGCAATCAAATCTTTCTTTTCAACTTCCATAACTTTATTTTCGTGAATAATTCCAAGATCGAAAAGCATTTGAGCAATTATTCTTGCAACTGTTGTTTTACCAGTTCCTGGATTTCCTGTAAATATCATATGCATATTCTTAGAAGGAATATTTATATTTGTATTTTTTATCTTATTTAAAAATGTTATATATGCTTTAAATTCTTTTATTTTTTCTTTTAAATCTGCTAATCCAATAAGCTCATTTAACATTTTATCTGCATCAGCATTATCTGATTTTTTTACATTATTTAGCTCTTCTATTGTAGGTAAATCTTCTAAAGTTATTAAAAGTTCATCGCAATTTTCTCTTTGTGAGTGCTTTATTATGGTTTCTTGTGACATTTTATCTACAAATCTACCATTTCCAAAGTTTTTCTTATTAGAAAAATATTTACAGATTTTTAGTAGTTGATTATTTATTTCTTCATCTATTTTAAATCCCATTTTATGCATTTTTAAATTATATATCTTTACTAATTCATCTGGTGTATAATCTGGAAAATCAAAAGTATAACCAATTCTTGAAGAAATACCTGCATTCATTCTTAAAAATTCCTGCATCTCATTTTTATATCCTGCAAAAATAACTACCAATTGATCTTTATTATCTTCCATTGCTTTAATTAATGTAGCTATAGCTTCAGAAGAAAAGTCATTTTTACCTCCTGATGCTAAAGTATATGCCTCATCTATAAATAAAACTCCACCCATAGCTTTTCTTATAACTTCTGATGTTTTAGGTGCTGTTTGCCCAACATACTCTCCTACTAAATCTTTTCTTTCAACTTCTATTAATTTATTTTCCTTAATTAATCCTAAATCAAAAAGCATTTTAGCCATTATTCTTGCTATTGTTGTTTTACCAGTTCCTGGATTTCCTGTAAATATCATATGCATATTAGTAGCAGCAAGTTTAAGACCTTTAGCTTTTGATTTTATTTGAAATAACATATATTTTTCAAAACTCTTAATCTTATCTTTTACACTTTCAAGTCCTATGATATTTTTTAAAGACTCTTCTACTGTTTCTTTCTTGTATATATTTTCGGGGAATTCAACTTTTCCCTTTGTATTACAATACATAGCAATATAACTTGCAAACTCTCTATTTGAAAACGGTACAAAATTAGAATTTAAAGATACATATTCCATAAACTGCTCTTTATATATATCTGTTGATTTTCTTAATTCATCTATCAATTCACTTTTTAATAATTTGATAAACAATTTATACATTTCTTCTAAAGAAATATCTTGAATTTTAAATCTATAATTTTGATAAATAAACTGCAATTTAGGATCGATTTCTAATAATTCATTTATTTCATTTTCTGTTCCATTTAATACTATGTAATTTTTATACATCATCTTTGTAAGTAAATTTATCGCATGTTTATATTGCTTTATTTCTATATCTACAGATTTATTTCTACTTTGTATAGCATTTTTATAATCTTGAATAAACTCTTTTATATTAAACAAAAAATAAACTCTTTTTTCTTTTAATTCTGTATAGTTTATTGCACCTTGAGTATAATATTTTATACCATTTATATCTAGTTCCTCAGATTTAATATTTTCTTTATATGCATTCATTGCAGCAAAATTATGAAGAGAAATCCTATAATATGGTTTATTTCCTATAATTTTATTAGCCTTGCTTAAAGTCTCTATAATTTTGTTTTCTATTTTCTCTTTTACTATAATATCTTCTCCTTCTATAGTACAATGTAAATTTTGTTGATTAGGATTTAGTATTATATCTATTAATTTTTCAATATTAGGAATTTTGTAATCATCAAATTCTTGAGTTAATGATTCTATTCTTTCTCTTCTTTCTCTGTCATTTTTTTCTCTTATCTCTTGATTTTTTAATTCAATCTCTAATTTGTTTTCACTATAATATTTTCTATCTTCATATATTATATCCTCTCTACCTAATTTTCTTAAGTAATAAATATACCCTGCTATTTCTATAGGACACATTTCTAAACCACATTTATTCGTTTTACAAGGATTGAAAGTTAAAGTAGTATTTCTAGTAATATATTCACTTCTACTGTTATTTTTTTCATTATCTTGTCCATCAAGCATTTCAGTAGTAAGTAGTTTAAAATCTGTACAATTATATTTAGTGTTAATAATAACTAGATTTTTATCTGATAGTCTATTTCTAACATAAACACAATTTTTATCTACTAATTTTTTAGCTAAGTTATAATATTTTTTAGAAACATTTTTTAATCCATTTTCTACTTTAATATTAAATTCAAAATAATCATTAACTTCGTTTTTTTGTCTAAATTCATTTCTATCTTTAAATGCAGCATCTAACATACTATTATCATTTAAATATCTTATATAAGCCGCAACTAATTTTGGACACTTTTCATACTTACAATTTTCACACATAAAGTCTCTATTAATTTTAGTTATCATTTTCCTTCGGCTAGAGGTAATAATATCTTTTAAATCACCATTTTTAAATTTTTCATATAACTCTTTAGTTGTTGTTTTATAATCGCATAATGAATTTATATTTGACTCTATGATTATATCTTTTAATTCTTCTTGTTTTTCATCTTTATACTCAGGAATTATTTCTAACTTTCCCTCTTTAATTATTAATAGTGCTAAATTGATTGTATCATCTGAAAAATACCTTAGTCCTTCTTTTCTGTTCCATTTAAATTTATACTTTTTATCTTCACCCATTTTTTCCTCCTAAATGAATTTTATATAAAAGTACTTAATTTATATACCTCTTATAATTTTCTATCTTTTTATAATGTCAATTTCTTTTTTATTATTACATTTTTATTCATAAAAACTCATTTGCATAAATTATATCATATTATTTAATAATAATATACTTTTCTACTAATTTTATATAGGATGTAATTTTTTCTTTCATTTAATTAGTAATAATATACAAAAAAACATTTACTTAAAAAGTAAATGTTTTTTATCTAATAATATATAATACTATTTTTTGAAAAGCTTCTCTTTTATTTTTATATTCAATTATTTTTAAATTGTATAAACCATCAATTTTTAAAAGTAACTATTTAGAAAAATCTATTTAAAAACACTTTAAAAATTTTACTATTTATTTTTTTCCATATATTCAATCATTGCATTTATATACATTTTCTGAATATTACATAATAATTTATAATCATTTTCTGCATAATATATTGCTCCTAAGCATAGTCCTTGACAAATATTATTATACAAACAATCTTTACATACAGTATCTCTTTTCTTTATTGCGATTTCAAGTTGATCTTTTTTTGCTCCCTTTACCATATGGCAAGGACTTCTTTTGCCGTCAACATCATATGCAAATCTACATATTCCTGCTTCACAATTATGTACTAAAGAATTATTAAATGTTAATATATCATAATAATTAGATAATGGTACCATTCTTATAATCTTACCGCTTTTAATATATTCAAAAAATATTTTTACTAACTCTGTTATTTGCTCCTGTAATTTTTCTAAATACTCTTTATTATTTAAACTTAACTTTTCTCTTGATATATTAGGTTCAAAATGAATTTTTTTAAAGCCTAAATTAGCTAAATACTTAAAAGTTTCAACTAATTCTAAACTATAAGGAGTAAACGTAGCTCTTGCTGTTATTATTTTATTATCAACTTTTTCTAATAATTTCTTTATATTATTTTCTATAGAATAATAATGTTGTTTTCCTTTTGAATCTATAATTGGTCTTTGTTTATTTTGTACCTCATAGTTTCCATCTATACTTATTTGAACAGAATCAAAATTATTTTTACTTATAAAATCAATAATTTTGTCATTTAGTTTTAAAGCATTTGTTGAAATTGAAAATGTAAAATTATAATCTTTTAAATTATTACAATATTCTACTACCTCATAAATTAATTTTTCATTTAATAATGGCTCTCCGCCAAAAAAGCATATTTTCAATTTTTTAGTATTAAATTCTTCCAATGCATTATGTATAGAGTTTTTGGCAGTTTCAAAATCCATTTTAACTTTCGCTTTTTTATCTTTTAAATCACAAAAAGATGAACAATAAATACAACTTAAATCACATACATCCGTTATATTAAGCCATATTCTGTATCTTTTTATTTTCTCCTTTTGTTTAATTTTGTTTTCTTTATTAAAGTTAATTAAAAAATTCTCTATATCCATAGTTGTCACCTATTTAACAAGATTTTCATATATTTCTAATGAATTTTTAAATTGTCTAGGATATTCTTTTTCTTCATCTATTAATTTACTATATATTACTCTATCCTCTTCAGGAAGAACAGGTACAATATATTTTTCTATTAAAGGCATTATTGAACAACTGATTGGATCTACTTCATTCTCATTATCTAGCCAACTTACTGCATCTGCACGACATCCGCCACCACATAATTTTAAGTATCTACAATTAACACATTCTTTTATATTTCTTATTTTAACGTTCATATATTTATGTTTTTCTGTTTTCTCAATTGCTTTTGTTAAATCATGAGTTTCTCTCCAATTTGCTAATTTAAAACCAAGTGATGGACAGAAAGTTAAATCTCCATTTGGTCGTACTGTTACTGTATTGTTATAATAAGAACAAGGATGTACATCCAAATCAAAATCATGGTATTCTTCAAGTTTGATTTGTGATTTATAAACATTAAATATTTCTAAAATCATAGGTTTGTTATCTTTAAAATATCTTTTTAATAATTCTTGATATTTTTTAATGATAATTTCAAAATCTATATCACTTAAATCATCTCTATTTTCTTGATATCTACCAGAATTAAAAGGCATATCTATTCGCCAATGTTTTATTCCTAATTCTTTTAATTTTTCATACAAATCTAATAGTTCTGTTATGCTATATTTATTAATCATTGTATTTATAATTATATTCATATGTGGTAGTTCTTTTTGAATCATTTTTATATTTTCAATTATTTTATGATAATCACTACCTATTCTAACTTTATTATGACTTTCAAAACCATCCCATGAAATTTTTAATTCTTTAAATCTAGGATACTTTTTTAACATATCTACAGTATCTTTATTAATTAGCATACAATTTGTAATAGCAGATACTTTACTATCTACTGGACAAGCAGCTATAATTTCTTCAATATTTTTATTTTCAAATGGCTCTCCACCTGAAAAAATATAAGTTGTACAACCTATATCTGCAGCTTGTTTTATCAATTTTTTTATTTCATCTAGATTTAATTCATTATTAACTTCTTCTTTTTCATTAAATTTTGAATTATAGCAATATTGGCAACGCAAGTTACATTTACCTGTTATTTCAATATGAAATCTTCTTTTCTTTACCATATTTTCCTCCTTATATAAACAAATTGGGCGCATTCTGCACCCAAAGAAACAAAATAATTATTAGTCATCTGTGCAATGTCCTTTTATTGCCATATTGCTCACCTCCTTTGCTTAAGGATTATATAATTAAAATATTAATAATAATACTTTTTTATTCTTTTATTTTAAATTTATTTTTTATTTATATATCTTATATATCTACAGTACTTATTCTTGCCTTAATATAATAAGGAAAATGCACTTTTATAATTTTCAAATCTAATTTTTTCACTATTTTACTATATTTTTCTTCTAAAATCAATATCTTTTTACATTTTTATTTCAATTTAATATATATAATATTACATAAAGTATCTCTAATTTATTTTTTATATAAAATTTCTTTACTTATCTTATATTTTTATATTAAATTATTTATGCTATAATTTTTTTAAAACAAAGCTAGATGAAACAGTGTTATACTTCTCTATTAATTTTATTTATGATATAATATCAAATTCTATCAAAGAAATATAAGTATAAATACAGGAGAACTAGAAGATGAATGAAAAAGAAGAGATTGATGAAATTTTAGCAGAGCATACTAAGAAAATGAAAGAGTTATATTCAAAATATCCTCATATAGATGGAACTCTTGACGGTGGACCGCCAAAGGCAGAAGAAAATAGAATAAGAGCAGAAACATTAGAGAAAATGCAAAAAGTAAAAGAGAAATATAATAAATGAAGTGATGTAAATGAATAGTTATACTTCTCTATTAATTTTATTTATGATATAATATAAAATAGCAAGTACAGAAATAAGTGATAAGATTACTATAATAACTGCTAATACTATGAAAAAAGTATTAGAAATATGTAAAAGATAAATTACAATTTAAAAAGGTGTTGAACATGAAAAAGAAAATAATAATATTTATAAGTATTGGTATTCTAATATTTACCTTATTAATCATATATTTATTATATTTGTTCAATTATATACCACATAAAATGTATAACAATGAATATTTTAATATAAAAACATATACAAGCAATATTGATAAAGATAATGATGGCATAGATGACCAAACAGATATATTAAATAGTGTTAGAGAATATATAGGAACAAAGCCTAAATATAAGAGCAAATATTATGCAAGTGGATATCCAGATGATGAATATGGGGTTTGCACTGATGTTGTTGCTAATGGTCTAAAAGGTGCAGGATATGATTTAATGGAATTAGTAAATGAAGATATTATAAATAATAAAGAAAATTATAATATTGATACAATAGATAAAAATATTGATTTTAGGAGAGTTCAAAATTTAAAAGTTTATTTTGAAAATAATTCTATTTCTCTTACAACTGACATTTATGATTTGGAAGAATGGCAAGGTGGAGATATAGTAATATTCCAAAATCATATTGGAATAATATCTAATAATAGAAATAAAAATGGAGTTACATTTGTTATTCATCATGCAAATCCATATCAAAGATATTACGAAGAAGATATTTTAGAATCAAGAAACGATATAGTAGGACATTATAGAATAAGCTAAATTAAATATTTAAGACAGTTAAGAAGTTGAGTAAAATCAGCTTCTTTTTTATTTTATTAAAAATTAAGAAAGTGAAAGTTATGCAAAAATCAAAAATATAAATATTATTCACAGGAAAAATCTTTTTATAATTCAGAGGATTCATATAAAAATTACATGAGAAAAAATTTATTACCTTATAATGATTAGAAAGGAGCAAATAAAGCATGGAATATGACAAATTAAAAGATGTTTTAATGAATAAAATTTATCAAGAATTTAGTGAATATAAGCAAAATTTAGTAAAAAAATTTACAAAAGAAGAAATTATAGATAAATCTTATAAAATAACTTTTAAAGAAGAAACTGTATTAATTTTAGAGGGTCTTATTTTGGGCAGAAATGAAATAAAAGCATTATTAAATACAGAAAAACCACTAGATAAAATGTATAACAAATATATGAATATAGAAACAAGTATGCTTGATAAAATGACAGATATTACAAGAGATATTGTTGAAGATTTAGAAAATGAATTTATAAAAAAAAGAGAGAAAGTGAGATGATAGTATGAGTAAAATTTACGAAATTGAAATAGAAGAAACTTTACAAAAAGTTGTAAAAATAGAGGCAAATTCAATAGATGAATCAATAGATATAGCTAAAGAAAAATATTCAAATCAAGAATATATTTTGGATTATCAAGACTATAAAGATACAGAATTTAGAGAATATAAAGATGAAGTTATGTTATACTTCTCTATTAATTTTATTTATGATATAATCTAAAACAATTTGTTAATATTGCAGTTGCAGTTATACTTCTCTATTAATTTTATTTATGATATAATTTGGTTTGAAAGTAAGTGGCGACTCTATGAGTTATACTTCTCTATTAATTTTATTTATGATATAATACACCACATATGCACGTTAATTTCGTACCAGTTATACTTCTCTATTAATTTTATTTATGATATAATGGAGTAGCTAACGATATGGAGGCTTTTCAAGTTATACTTCTCTATTAATTTTATTTATGATATAATGCAAGTACAATTTTTAATATCGCAAGAATTGTTATACTTCTCTATTAATTTTATTTATGATATAATAGAACAAACAGTTTTACTTCCAGAAATTTTGTTATACTTCTCTATTAATTTTATTTATGATATAATATATTTTCTTTTATATCTTTCATTTTTACTGTTATACTTCTCTATTAATTTTATTTATGATATAATCTAATGTGTGAAAGGATGTCAGAATGAATAGTTATACTTCTCTATTAATTTTATTTATGATATAATCAAAGCAAAGATACTTTAATACAAAATTTGGTTATACTTCTCTATTAATTTTATTTATGATATAATAAAAGAGTCTAATATGAGCAAGTCAGTGAACATGCAAACTGATGATTTTTATCATTATCTTTCTAAAGGTGCAATAC